>NZ_JBGUAY010000002.1:300000-498442 GCF_041821025.1 Egicoccus sp. AB-alg6-2
CGTCTCGGCCCGGCCGCACACCGCGAGACCATGCGCACCGTGTACGTCTTCCGGGGCGGCTCGGTACGCATCGGGGCGAGCGAGGTGACCGGCGGACATGCCGCGGTGGTGCGTCCCGACGTGCCGATCACGCTGACCGACACGGGTGACGGCGCCGAGGTGCTGGTGCTGCAGGGCCGCCCCATCGGCGAACCGATCGTGCAGTACGGGCCCTTCGTGATGAACACCAAGGCCGAGATTCAGAAGGCCTACCACGACTACCACGAGACCCACTTCGGTGGCTGGCCGTGGCCGGTGGACGACCCCAACCACGGCGCGGACCTGCGCCGGTTCGCCCGCCACGCCGACGGCCGCACCGAGGAACTGGCCGCCGCCAGCTGACCCCGACGGATCGGCTGCTCATCGCCTTTCCCCCGGTGCCGAGTCATGGGCTCCGCAGGCGTGGGGAGGCGAGCGGCGTCGACGCGCAGCGGTAGAAGGTGCGACCACCGATGGTGAGCGTGTGGACCGGCGCCTGGTGCAGGGTGCAACGTTCACGTCGGTAGACGGTCTTCGGGATCTCTCCGGCTTCGGCGCTGCGCCGCATCAGGTCGACGAGTGCCTGCCACAGTCCCTCGGCATCGGCGTCCGACAGCGCCGACGCGGGTCGTTCGCCGTCGATCCCGACCAGGTGGAGCACCTCCGCCCGCAGGACGTTGCCGATGCCGCTGATGCGCGACTGGTCCAGCAGCGCCGCACCGATCGGGCTGGTGGTCGCTCGCAGCGCCGACAGCGCGACGGTCGCATCGGCGTCGGCTCGGAGTGGGTCCGGCCCGAGGCCCGCGACGACCGCCTCTTGGCCGGCTTCGTCGACGACCTCGCAGAGCAGCGGTGCAATGAGGTCGCTCGCGAGCCGCGGACCGACCACACGCATCCGGACCTGGGGCCGCGGAGCCGGCGGCGGGATGTCGTGGTGCACGAACAGACCCTGCTTGCCGAGGTGGACGTGCACGACCATCCCGTCGCTCCAGCCGTGGAACAGATGCTTGCCGTGGGCCTCGACGCCCTCCAGCACGCCGGTGATCGCAGCCGCGTCGAAACGGCCCTGCGGCGAGCTCACCTCGCGCGCCCCGAGCAGCCCGTCGCGGTGCTGGCGGGCGAGGTGATGGAGAAGATGTCCTTCGGGCACGCCGCGACCGTACGGGGCGGCCGCCTTCACGGCCCGTACGATCGGTGGGATGCAGACGTTCCTGCCCTTTCCGAGCTTCGCGGGGTCCGCGGAGGTGCTCGACGACCGGCGGCTCGGCAAGCAGCGCGTCGAGACCCTGCAGATCCTGCGGGCACTGCACTTCGAGGGCTACGGCTGGCGCCACCACCCGGCCGTCACGATGTGGCGCGGCTACACCGACGCGCTCGTGACCTACGGCGTGACCATGGTCGACGGCTGGGTCGAGCGCGGCCACCGCGACACCACCCGTGCCCAGATCGCGGAGTTCGTCCACCCGGAGGACCCGCGCGACGAACCTGCGCTGGCCGCGGCCGGGCGGCTGCCGCCGTGGATGGGGTGGGAGCCGCTGCACCGCTCCCACCGTGCCGCGCTGCTCCGCAAGGATCCGGCGCACTACGCCCCGCTGTTACCCGACACCCCCGTAGAGCTGGACTACGTCTGGCCCGAACCGCCTGCCCCCGAGCCGGAACCCGGCCCGAGGACCGCGTGGGTCGTCCGCGGAACGGTCGCCGATGGCCTGGTTGCGGTGCCGGCTGCCCCCGGCGAGGAGCCGGCTGCGTGGGCGCCGGTCGCCCGCCGTGAACGCAAGCGTGACCGGCAGGTGCGGCGGCTCACCGACGGCATCGCGCCCGGCGACCGCGTCGTCGTGCCCGGCGACGACGCGACGTTGCGCATCGGCATCGTGGCCGGCCCGTACCGCTACGACGAGGACCGAGGCGCGCACGTCCGGCCGGTGCAGTGGCTGGGTGAGCTCCCACGGCGTGCGCTCGACTTCCCGGCAGCGCTGCAGGACCCGCAGGCGGTGTTCGCGCTCCACGGAGAACCTGTCGTCGCGGCACTCGCGCCGTCGAGGTAGCCGCGCCCGGATCGCTGCCCCACGCAGCCGCCAGCGGGATCGGGGATCCGGTGTACGTGGGGTGGTCGTCGAACGCGCCGCGCCGCGGTGGGCCGAACGTCACCACCCCAGTTGACGGTCGCCTCTGGAGTGGTGACGCGACGGGAGGTTCGCTGGGCTGTCGACGTCATCGAGGTCCGCCGTGCCCGCCGTTGCAACGCTCCCGCCCCGTCAGACCGGCGCCCGCCGAGTCCGGCGCACACGCCGGCGGACCGGTCGGAGCCTGCGGTACGTCGCCGGCGAGTTGAGCGTGTTGGCCGCGGTGGGCTGGTTCGGCCTCCGCGTCCAGCCGGACCCGTTGCTCCAACCCGCGGTCACGCCCGGCGACGTGCCGATGGCGTCCCTGCCCGCGGATCTGCCCGAACCCGTCGAGCGCTTCTACCGCACCCTGTACGGCGATCGGATCCCGGTCGTCGACAGCGCCGTGATCTCCGGGCGGGGCACCATGCGGATCGCCGGCATCACCTTCCCGGCCCGGTTCCGATTCAGCCACCTCATCGGGGACGCGTACCGGCACTACATCGAGCTGACGTTCTTCGGACGCCCGGTCGTCACCGTCGACGAGTGGTTCCTCGACGGACACGCCAGGCTCGAGTTGCCCTTCGGCGTCAGCGAGGGACCCAACGTCGACCAGGGCGCGAACCTCGCCCTGTGGGCCGAGGCGGTGTGGATGCCGTCGGTCTGGGTCACCGATCCCCGCGTTCGCTGGGAGGCCGGCGACGACACCTCGGCGCGGCTGACGGTGCCATTCGGTGACGACCTCGAGACCTTCGAAGTGCACTTCGACGCCGACACCGGTCGGCTCGAGCGCATGGAGTCGTTGCGGTTCAAGGGGGCCACCAACGAGGCCAGGACCCGCTGGGTCAACGAGGCCTTCGACTGGAACGCCGACGGCCTCCCGGTTCCCGCACGGGCCGCCGTCACCTGGGCCGACGAGTCCGGTCCCTGGGCCGACCTCCGCACCGAGTCGGTGATCTACAACGCCGACCTGCGCGAGTACGTCCGCCAGCAAGGGCCCTGACGCCCACGCGGTGTGCCTGCAGGGTCCGTCCTCGAGATGGGGCCTTCCACGTTGGAGGTCGACGTGCCAGGATCGTCGCGTGGATCGACCGGAGGGCAACCCGATGGCGGATGCCGTCGACACGTTCTTCCAGCGTTGGCTCGAGGCCTCGAATGCCGGTGACTGGGACCGCCTTGGCGACATGATGCGGCCCGAGGTGGTGCTGACCGACCCGATGGCGGCCGAGCCGGCCGTCGGTCGTGACGCCGTCCTGGCCCGCGCACGGGCGCAGTACGCCCCGTTCCCGGACGGGGTCGTGACGATGGTCGGCGAGCCGTTGACGTCCGTCGACCGGCGCTCCATCGCCTACCGCTGGCACTTCACGGGCCGGCAGGACCGCGAGGTGAAGCCGCCGGGGTTCGCCGCGACCGGGCGGCGCGTCGAGCTGGACGGCGCTTCGTTCATCGAACTGGTCGAGGGCCGGGCCAGCCGCATCAGCATGTTCTACGACAGCACGACCGTGGCACGCCAACTGCTCGCGGCGCCTTCCGCCGGCAGCCCACTGGAACGGCTCGTCGTGGTCGCGCAACGAGCCCGCGTCGCGGTCGAGCGTGCCCGCGTCGCGGTCGGGCGCGCCCGGGCCGGGCGGCGCCGCTCGTGACGGGCTCAGCGCACCACGAGGTGGTCGTGGTCGGCGCCGGGCCGGCCGGCCTGGCGACGGCCGCCTGCCTGGCCCGTCGCGGCATCGGCGGGGTCGTGGTCGACAAGGCGTCGTCGGTGGGCGCGGCCTGGCGATCCCGCTACGACCGCCTGCACCTGCACACCCCCCGCGTGCAGTCCGCACTGCCCGGCATGCGGATCCCACGCTCGGCCGGACGGTGGGTGTCACGTGACGACTTCGTCGCCTACCTCGAGGCGTATGCGGAGCGCCACCACATCCGCCCGTGGTTCGACGTCGAGGTGGAGCGTCTCGAGCGGGCCGGTGACCACTGGGAGGTGACCACGTCGGCGGGCACGTTCGAGGCCGAGGTGGTCGTGCTGGCCACGGGCTACAACGGCGCGCCGTTCGTCCCCTCGTGGCCGGGTCGCGAGACGTTCACCGGCACGCTCGTGCACGCCTCCACCTACCGGACCGGGGCGGCGTTCGCCGGGCGTGACGTGCTCGTCGTCGGTTCGGGCAACACCGGCGCGGAGATCGCCGTCGACCTCGTCGAACAGGGTGCGGGACGCGTCCTACTCGCCATCCGGTCGGCACCGCACGTGGTGCCCCGCACCGTGGCCGGCGTCCCGACCACCCTGCTCGGCATACCCAATCAGTTCGCCCCGCCGGCGCTCGCCGACCCCGTCAACCGTGCCCTGCAACGGCTCACCGTCGGCGACCTGACGCCTTACGGCCTGCCGTCGCCCGAGGACGGTCTCGTGACCCGGTTCCGGGCCAGCGACGTGGTCCCGATCATCGACGTCGGCCTCGTCGCGCAGCTCAGGGCCGGACGGATCGAGCCGGTCGCCGCGGTCGCAGGTTTCGAGCCCGACGCGGTGCTGCTGGAAAACGGCACCCGCGTCGAGGTCGACGCCGTCGTTGCGGCCACCGGCTATCGCACCGGACTCGCACCCCTGGTCGGCCACCTCGGCATCCTCGACACACGCGGGCGGCCGACGTTCCGTTCGGGGACCACCCATCCAGCCGCGCCGGACCTGCACTTGGTCGGCTTGCGGAACCCGCTCATCGGGCTCCTCAACGCCATTCGCCGCGACGCCGAACGCGTCGCACGCGCCGTCGCGGACTCACGGCACGAGGGACGTCCCGGCCGCACGCACCGTCGATGGGGGAGCAGGCGTCAGTCGGCCGAGCCCTGAGCGACGAGGGGTCGCACCATCCGGACCTCGTCGAACGTTGCGCCAGCCACCTCCTCACGCTGCGTCGCGCCGTCCAGCACCCAACCGTGGTGGGCGTAGAACCCGATCGAGCGCTCGTTCCCCGCCGCCAGCCACAGCATGGCGCCGGCGTGTCCGTCGACCGCGAGCAGCTCGTGGACACGGCGCAGCAGGGCGCCGCCGTGACCCCGGTCCCAGCGCGGGGGTCGGCGTAGAGCACGTAGAGCTGGCCCGTCAGGTCGTTGCTCGGCGCGATGGCGGGTCCGCACACGGCGACCGCGCGCGGCGGTCCGTCGACGCCGTCGGTCGAGACGAGTTGATGGACCCCCTCGCGGCCCGGCCCGCTGAGCTGATCGGTCCATCGCGGGAGCCACGCGTCCTCGGCGAGGCCGTCGAGGAAGGCGTCCGGCACGATGTCGCGGTAGGCCGCCCGCCACGAGCGCACCTGCAGCGCCGCGATGGCCGCAGCGTCGCCTGCCGCGGCCGGGCGTACGACCGGACGGTCGCGGTCCATGGGCCGGTCTCCGATGTCGGAGATCGACACTGCCCCCGAGCCGACCGGGAGGCAACTACCTCCGCACCGACGGTGGGCCCGGGCCAGTGCCGGGATGTGTGCGGATCAGGACGGAGAATTGCGTCCCAGGACGCACGGATCGGCGCGGGCGGGTGCCCGCGGCCGGTACGCCCGGCACTACGCTCGAAGGTGGTCGAGGGACCGACTTCTGTGCCGCCTGGCCCCCGGACCGCCCCGTTCGCCATGGAGGTGTCGTGGATCTGCGTGACCGGAAGCGGGACGTGGTGCGTCGAGCGATCCTCGAGTCCGCGTACTCGCTGTTCGTCGAGCACGGGTTCGACGACACCACCGTGGAGATGGTCGCGGCGCGCGCCGGCGTCTCGGGGCGGACGGTGTACCGCTACTTCGAGTCGAAGGAGGCGATCGTCTTCGAGGAGCTCGCCGGCGAGATCGACGAGCTCGCAGCGGCCGTGCGACTGCACTGCTCGGACCGCGTGCAGATGTCGCAGCTGGTGACCGCGTTCGCGGAATGGCTCGGCCGCCGATCGCGCGACCCGCTGTTCGCCACCCTCGCCAAGCTGATGCGCGACAACGACGCCCTGATGAGCCAGGCCGACTCGTGGCGCCGCGCCCTCGCCGAGCGGATCGCCACCGAGATCGCGCAGCTCGAGGGGTCGCGCGAGCCGCGCCTGGTCGACCATGCGCGGGCCGCGGCGGTGATCTGGGTCTCGACGGCTGCCATCTCGACGTGGGTGCGAGGCGGGTCCACGGAGGACCTCGAGGCCCTCGCCCACGAGGCGGGTGCCGTGCTGCTCCAAGACCTGGACAGCTGACCGTCCGTGGTCGGACGCACACCGAGCGAGAAGATGTCATAGGCTGACACCGCTGTCGGCAAACGACAACTGATCGTAGGCGCCGTTGCTCCACGCGAATCCGAGGCCGGAGCGAGCACGACGCCGCGGGGGCGGGGGCATGGACGCATGACGAGGTGGAGCAAACCGGGGGCCGGTCCGCGAGGCCGCGGCGGGAACAGCCCGAGCACGCAGGTCCGCGTGTCGGGGTTCGCGGAGTCCGCGCACCAGGCCGCGAGCATCCCCGCCGTGATGGCGTCACTCGCCGTCGCCGCGGGCGTCTACCTGATCGCGCGCGGCTGGTGGAGTGAGCCCGGCGCGGCCTCCCGCGTCGTACCGGTGTTCTACGCGCTCGTCGTGGTGGGTGCGGCCATCTGCTGCGCGCTGCTGCTGGCAAGGGCGCGTCTGCTCGACGACGCCCGCTCGCGGTGGATGGCCACCGGGATCACGCTGGCGGGCCTGGCCGCGTTGGCGCAGATCAGCGCGATCATCGATCTGGCCGACGCGCCGCTCCGGGTCGAAACCGCCGGCCTGGCGGCGCTGTACCTGATCTGGCACGCCGCCCTCGTCGTCTTCGCCGTCGGGGCGATCGTGACGCCGGCTGCGGCGAGCCTGCGGCGTTGGTCGACACTGGCCTTCGTGGTCGTCATCGCGGTCGCCGTGCTCGACCGCTCCGGGGCGTTGATGCCGAACCTCGTCGCCGCGGACGGTTCGTTCTCGCCGCTCTACCGGCAGCTGCAACTCGGCTTGACGGTCGCGTCGGTGATCGCGGCCGCGGTCTGGATCGCGGGCTGCGGTCGGCGCCCCTCGCGCCCGGAGGTGTGGCTCGGCGTCGGCCTGGCGCTGGCGGCACTGGACATGACCGCTGCGGCAGGCGCCGAGCGACTGTTCGAGTCGATCTGGTGGTCGAGTGCGGCGTTGCGAGCGGCGCAGTTCCTGGTGCCAGCCGCCGGGTTGCTGGCCGACGCGGTGCGTCTGATGGGTCTGCTCCACCGCCACGAGTCCAGCCTCCAGGAGCGACTCGAGCAGCAGCGCGCCGCCGCGGCGCGACTGCTGGAGGTCCGGACCAGCCATGACGCCGAGCAACTCCGGCGGGTCGAGTCGGTGCTGCGCGAGCGGTCCTTCCATCCGGTGTTCCAGCCGATCTACTCGCTCGAGACCGGCGCGCTGCTCGCGGTCGAAGCGCTCACACGGTTCACCAGCGAGCCCCGGCAGGGTCCCGACCGCTGGTTCGCCGAGGCAGAGCAGTGCGGCCGTGGGCCCGAGCTCGAGCTCGCCGCCCTCGATGAAGCGCTGCGGGCGGCATCCTCGCTCCCCGACGGCGTCCGGGTCGCCGTGAACCTCTCACCCGCCGTCGTGAGCGATCGGCGCTTCCCGGCGTGCCTCGCCGCGGCGCCAGCCGGCAGGGTGATCGTGGAGATCACCGAACATGCACCGGTCGACGACTACCAGCAGCTCACCGGCGTCCTCGCCGACCTGCGATCCGCGCACGACGTCCTCGTCGCGATCGACGACGCGGGAGCCGGCTTCTCGAGCCTGCGCCACATCGTCCAACTCGGTCCCGACCTGATCAAGCTGGACATGAGCCTGACCCGGGACATCCACCTCGATCCGGTCCGGCGTGCACTGGCCGACTCGCTGGTCGGCTTCGCCACCAGCGCGGGCATCCGGTTGGTCGCCGAGGGGGTCGAGACCATGGAGGAGCTGCACGAGCTGCACGAACTGCACGTGCACGCCGCCCAGGGCTACCTGCTGGGCCGGCCGGGCAGCCTCCTGGAGATCCGTCCGACGATGTCGCTTCCGAGTCCCAGGCCGACGGCCATCACCGGGTCCGCCGCCCGCGCCCGTGCCGCCAGCGCCGCGGATCGGCTGGTCTCGTGAGCGCATTCCTGGACGTCCGGGCGGCCGGAGGCGGTCGCTGTGGCTGACAGCCCGCTCAAGCGCGTGGTCATCGTCGACGACTCCGTCGAGTTCCGACTCCTGCTGGCCCTGCACCTCGACGCGCTGGACATCCGCGTGGTCGCCGAGGCCGACGAAGGTCGCTCCGGTCTGGCCGCGGTCCTCGAGGCAGAACCGGACCTGGTGGTGACGGACCTGCAGATGCCCGGCGAAGACGGGATCTGGCTCACCCGGCGCCTCGGCGAGGAACGACCGGACCTGACCGTGGTCATGGCCACCTCAACGGAGGCGGACTCCATCCTCGTCGGTCAGGCCATCGAGGCCGGCGCCACGCGGATCGTCTGCAAGCTCGACGGCCCCGCCTCCGTGGCCGCCGTCGTGCACCAGACGCTGACCGCCTCCCAGGACGGCCCCGAACCCCCGGTTGCTTAACACCTGGCCCCGTCGGGGGCGGAAGCGGTGCCGTCGAGCACGATGTGTGCACTTTGGGCCCGGCGATTGCGTGTGAGGACGCACGGATCGGTGGCCGGATGCTTGCCGCGGGTCGTGAACGGCCGACAGGGCACGCATGCGACGCGAATCGTTCGGGCTCACCGTGACCTGGGGCCGGCTGCCGGCAGCCGCCCGGCTCCTGCTGTTCGGCGCCGTCGTGGTCAGCCTGGGGATGTTGTCGGCCGAGTGGTTCCGGCCCGTCGACAGCCCGCTCGCCGTGTGGTGGCCGGTCGCTGGCGTGGGAACGGCGGCCCTGCTGCTCGCGACGCGTCGCCAGTGGATCTACGTCCTCGGCGTGCACCTGCTCGGCACGGCGATCGCGAACGTGCACAACGGGCTCCCGTGGCGGGTCGCCGCGCTGCTTGGCGTGGCGAATGCCCTGGAGATCCTGGTCGTCGCCAGCGTCCTCGGTCTGCGCCGACCCGACCCCCGCCGGCTCCACGACGCCGGCGACCTGATGCGGCTCGTGGCCGCGGTCACCGCCGGCGCCGCAACCATCGCGGCCCTCGCCGCCGCCATCACCGGCTGGTTGGTGGGCGCGAACCCGCTCGGCGTCGCCGCCTCGCTGTGGCCGTCGCACGTCTCCGCGCTGCTGCTGGTCACGCTGATCGTCATGCGCGGCGTGCCGACCGGGGCTGAGGCGCGCCGCCCCGAGCAGGTGGCGCAACTCCTCGCGGTCACGGCGGTCGCGGCGACCGTGTTCGCCCCGGGGCAGCGGCTCCCGCTGGCCATCCTGCTGTTCCCCGTCCTGCTGTGGACGTCGCTGCGCTCGGGCGTGCGTTCGCTGGGCGTCCAACTCGTGGCCGTCCTCACCTACGTCGCGGTGGCCAGCCTGCAGGGGTGGGGTCCCTACGCGGCGCCGGCGACCACCGGAGTCGACACGATCCAGGGCACGATCGGGCTCGTGCAACTGCTCGCCGCCACGCTGACGCTGGTGACCGTGACGGTCCTCATGACCGTCTCCAGCCGCCGGCACGCGGCCGCCCGCGAAGCCGAGCAGACCCGGTGGATGCAGCAGGTCTTCGAGCAGTCGCTGGTCGGGATCGCGTTGCTGTGCCCCACCGACGACCGCCTGCCAATCGTCGAGGCCAACCCCACGCTGGCGCAGACGCTCGGGTGCGGCAGCGACGACCTCGTCGGCCGCTCCTGGCTGTCGCTGTTCGACGGCAACGACGCCGAGCGCATCTCCATGGGCGTGCGCGCGGTCGCGGCCGGCCGCGCCCAGAGCTGGCAGGCGGAGCTGCCCATCACCGTGCACGAGAAGATGTGCTGGATCCAGGTCATGGTCTCCGCCGCGACGGGCTACGGCCCGGAGCAGACCCTGCTGATGGCGCAGATGCTGGACGTCACCGCCCAACGGGACGTCGAGCTGCACCTGACCGACCTCGCCATGCACGACCCGCTGACCGGCCTCGCCAACCGGTTGCTGTTCGACGACCGGCTCCACCAGACGGCCGCCCTGGCGCGCCGCACGGGGGAGCCCTACGGCCTGCTCGTCCTCGACCTCGACGGGTTCAAGCGCGTCAACGACCGCTTCGGGCACGCGGTCGGCGACCGGGTGCTGGTCACGATCGCCGAGCGGCTGCGGGGCATCACCCGCGACGTCGACACCGTCGCCCGGCTCGGCGGCGACGAGTTCGTCGTGCTGTGCCCCGACGGTGGCGACCGGGCCGGCCTCGATGCGCTGGCCCGCCGCATGCAGGACGCCATCTCGCAACCGATCGTCGTCGGTGACGAGCGCATCATGGTCGGGGTGAGCGTCGGCATCGAGCAGGGCGCGCCCGAACGCGACCCCCACGAACTCCTGCAGCGCGCCGACGCCGACATGTACGTGAACAAGCGCGCCGCCGCGTGCGCACGGACGGACTCCCGGGCCTGAGCCCGCGTCGCGTCAGGACGGGCGGCGCGGGGAGTCGGGACGCCGCATGCGCCGATCAGGCGACGCGCGGATCGCCGCCGCCGTCGGCGACGAACGGCAGGCCGTCACGCGACCACGCCTGCATGCCCCCGTCGAGGTTCTCGACCTCGTAGCCGGCCCGCTTCATGGCCTCGGTGACCGCGCCGCTGCGGTTGCCCGAGCGGCACACCGCCACGAACTCGCGCTCGGCGTCGAGTTCGTCGATGCGCTGGTTGAGCTGGCCCATCGGGATGTGCAGGGCGCCCTCGATGTGGCCGGCCTGCCACTCGTCCGGCTCGCGGACGTCGAGGAACACCACGTCGTCGCGGCGTGCGTATGCGGTCTTGGGATCCACGCAGGGCTCCTGGGCGGTGTCGCCGTCGCGGGCGTCGTCGGGGAGGAGTGGTACCGCGCCACCGGCCCGCGCGTCAATGCGGCGGCGGGCCGGGGGAGCGGTGCCGCGCCCGGCGCAATGCTCGGTGGTCAGCGGCCGTCAGCCGCCGTCAACGGCCGAAGCGCCGCAGCCGCAACGAGTTGGTGACGACCGACACGCTGGAGAAGGCCATCGCGGCCCCGGCGATCATCGGGTTGAGCAGCCCGAGCGCCGCGACCGGGATCGCCGCGGTGTTGTACGCGAACGCCCAGAACAGGTTCTGCCTGATGGTGCGGTGGGTGCGGCGGGACAGGGCGATCGCGGTCGCGACCCCGTCGAGGTCGCCGCGCATCAGGGTGAGGTCGCTCGATTCGATGGCGACGTCGGTGCCGGTCCCGATCGCGATCCCGAGGTCGGCCTGGACGAGCGCGGGCGCGTCGTTGACACCGTCGCCGACCATCGCGACCGCATGCCCTTCGGCCTGCAGCCGGGCGACCTCGGCCTGCTTGTCCTCGGGCAGCACCTCGGCCAGGACCCGGTCGATGCCGACCTGGTCCGCGATCGACTGCGCCGTGCGGTGGTTGTCGCCGGTGATCATCGCCACCTGCAGTCCCAGCGCGTGCAGCCGCGCCACGGCGGCCGCCGCGCCGTCCTTGAGCGTGTCCGCGACTGCCAGCACACCGCGTACCTCGCCGTCCCAGCCGGCGAGGACCGCGGTCCTGCCCGCCGACTCCAGCCGGGTTGCCTCGTCCTCGAGGTGGTTCGGGACGCGCAGTCCCGCGTCGGCCATCAGCTTGCGGCGGCCGACCGCGACGTCGACGCCGTCCACGCGGCCGCGCACCCCGTGGCCGGCGATGGCCGCGAACGCCGTCGCGGCCGGCAGCTCGCTCCCGGTCCGCTCGCGGGCACCGGCCGCGATGGCCTGGCCGACCGGATGCTCGGAGTCGGCCTCGACCGCGCCCGCCAGCCGCAGCAGTGTCGGCTCGTCGGTCTGCCCCGCCACCACGTCGGTCAGCGTCATCTGCCCGTGGGTGAGGGTGCCGGTCTTGTCGAACACGATCGTGGAGACGTCGCGGGTCCGCTCGAGCACCTCCATCGACTTGATCAGGATGCCGAGCTGGGCGCCGCGTCCCGTCCCCGTCATGGTCGCCATCGGCGTGGCCAGCCCGAGCGCGCACGGGCAGGCGATGATGAGCACGGCGACGGCGGCCAGCATCGCGCGGCCGGTGTCGCCGGTGGCCAGGGTCCATCCGAGGAACGTCGTCAGCGCGATCGCGATGACGGTGGGTACGAAGATCGCCGAGACCCGGTCCGCGAGCCGCTGCAGGTCGGACTTGCCGGCCTGGGCGTCCTCGACCAGGCGCACGATCTGCGCCAGTGCGCTGTCGGCGCCGACGGCGGTGGCGGCGACGGTCAGCACGCCCGAGGCGTTGACGGTCGCGCCGGCGACTCGGCTGCCGACCGCCTTCTCGACCGGGACGGACTCGCCGGTGAGCATCGACTCGTCCACGGCGGAGGCGCCCTCGACGACCTCGCCGTCGACCGGGATCTTCTCGCCGGGACGGACCTTCACGAGGTCACCGACGACGACCTCCTCGACGTCGACCAGCTGCTCGACGCCGTCGCGGACGACCCGGGCCTGCTTGGCCCCCAGCTCGAGCAGCGAGCGGATGGCGCGGCCGGCGTTGCCCTTGGCGCGCGCCTCGAGGTAGCGGCCCAGGACGATGAAGGCGATGATCACGACCTGTGCCTCGTAGTACAGGTCGTGCCCGCCGGTGACCAGCTCCCAGGTGGAGAACAGGTAGGCCGCCAGCGTGCCCATGGCGATGAGGGTGTCCATGTTGGCGCTGAGGTGGCGGGCCCGGCGCCCGGCCTCGCGCAGGAACGGCCAGCCGATGTAGAACTGGACCGGGGTGGCGACGAGGAACATCGCCAGCCGCATGCCCGGGTTCATCACGGCGAAGTCGTGGTAGAGCATCGTCGAGAGCAGGAACAGCGCCGGGCCGGTGACCAGCACGAGCCGGCGTCCCCACAGGCGACGGTGGGCGGCTTCCTCGCGGTCGGCCCGCTCGGCCCGCTCGGCCGCCGTGGGACCGGCGTGGGCCGGGGACGCCGAGGCCGCCGAGGTGGTATCCGCCCCGGCGTCGCCGGTCGGGGTGCTGGTCTCGACGCCGTAGCCGGCCGCCTCGATCGCCGCCCGCCAGCCCGCCGGGTCGGCGTCGCCGTCGGCGGTGACCCTCGCCACACCGGTGGCGAAGTTGACCTCGGCCGCCGTGACACCCGGTTGCTGCTCGAGTGCCCGCTGCACGCGGGCGGAGCACGACCCGCAGGTCATGCCGGTGACCTGCAGGCGGTGCACGGCGGGCGTCGCCGGCGCGGGTTCGGGCAGGACGAGCGTGTACCCCGTCTTGTCGACCGCCGCGCGCAGCGCATCGAGGTCGGCGTCGGGCTCGAGCTGCACGCGGGCGCTGCCCGTGGCGAAGTTCACCTCGGCGTCGGCGACGCCGGGCTGCCGGGCGAGCGTGCGCTGGACCCGTGCGGCACACGACCCACAGGTCATGCCCTCGACGGGAAGGTCGAGCGAACGCGTCGGCGCCTCGGTGCTCATGGCGGCAGCTCCTGTCGTCAGGACTTGACGAGTCGTTCGATGGCCTTGGTGGCCTCGGTGACCATCGCGCGGGCCTTGTCGGCGTCGCCCTCGGCGGCCGCGTTGGCGACACAGTGGCCGACGTGTTCGTCGAGCAGGCCGATGGCGACGTTCTGCAGCGCGCCGCTGACGGCGGCGATCTGCTGGAGGACGTCGATGCAGTACACGTCCTCGTCGATCATGCGCTGGAGGCCGCGTACCTGGCCCTCGATGCGCCGCAGCCGCCCGAGGTACTGGTCCTTCGTCATGGTGTAGCCGCGCAACGTGTCGCCTCGCTGTCGGGGACGCTCAAAGGTCATGGACGTCACATGGATACCGTACGGGGGTATGGCATCAGGCGCAAGACCGCTGCGATCCGCGGCGTGGTGACGACCGTCGGCCGGTTGGCACTTCCGGCCCGCGCCGCGTCGGCCTACGGTTGGTCGCCACCACGGACCGAAGGAACCTCGTGCCAACGCGGGCCGACACCACCACCATCGCCGGACTCACGGTCGACCGGGACCTGCAGCGCTTCGTCGACGAGGAGCTGCTGCCGGACTCCGGCGTCGACACCGAGGGGTTCTGGCCCGGCCTGGCCGAACTGATCGCGAGGTTCACGCCCCGCAACCGCGAGCTGTTGGCGCACCGCGCCGACCTGCAGGCGCGGATCGACCAGTGGCACCGCGACGAGGGGGACGGCCTCGCCGATCCCGCCGCCTACCGGCGGATGCTCGACGAGATCGGATATCTGCGCCCGGACCCGGACGATCCGCGCATCTCGGGTGACGTGCCGGTGGACCCCGAGATCGGCGAGATCGCCGGGCCGCAGCTGGTGGTCCCCGTCACCAATGCCCGGTACGCGGTCAATGCGGCCAACGCCCGGTGGGGTTCGCTCTACGACGCGCTCTACGGCACCGACGCCCTGGGCGACCTGCCGCCGGCGGGTGCCTACGACCCGGCGCGCGGTGCCCGCGTCGTCGCCTGGGCGGCCGACTTCCTCGACACGGCGGTTCCGCTGCGCGACGCCTCGCACGCCGACGCGACCGGCTACGTCGTCCGTGACGGCGCCCTGCGGGCGGAGATCGCCGACGGCAGCACCGGCCTGCTCGACCCCGGCGCGTTCGCCGGTCACCTCGGCGACGCGGACGCGCCCGAGTCGGTGCTGCTCGAGCACCACGGCCTCGGCGTCCAGCTGCTGTTCGATCGCGACCACCCGGTCGGCGCCGAGCATCCGGCCGGCCTGGCCGACGTGCTGCTCGAGGCCGCGGTGACCGTCATCATGGACCTCGAGGACTCGGTCGCCGCCGTCGACGCCGCCGACAAGGTGCTCGGCTACCGCAACTGGCTCGGGTTGATGCGCGGCGACCTCAGCGCCGACGTCGACAAGGACGGCCGCAGCTTCGTCCGCCGGCTCGAACCCGACCCGGTGTTCACCGCACCCGACGGCTCGGCGCGTCGTCGCCGCCGGCGTTCGCTGCTGCTCGTGCGCAACGTCGGCCTGCTGATGACCACACCGGCGATCCTCGACGGCGACGGCGACGAGGTCTTCGAGGGCCTGCTCGACAGTGTCTTCACCGTGCTCGCCGCCTGTCACGACCGGCGGCGCGACACGGCCGACCGCAACTCCGCCGTCGGCGCGGTCTACGTCGTCAAGCCCAAGCTGCACGGCCCCGACGAGGTCGCCTTCACCTGCGAGGTCTTCGCCGCGGTCGAGGAACTGCTGGGCCTGCCGGCCAACACGATCCGGCTCGGGCTGATGGACGAGGAACGACGCACCTCGGCCAACCTGCCCGCCTGTGTCGCGGTGGCGGGGGCGCGGCTGGCGTTCATCAACACCGGCTTCCTCGACCGCACCGGCGACGAGATGCACACCGCGATGGAGGCCGGCGCCATGGTGCGCAAGGCCGACATGAAGTCGCAGCCGTGGTTGCAGGCGTACGAGGACCGCAACGTCGACGTCGGTCTCGCGGCCGGCCTGCGGGGCCGGGCCCAGATCGGCAAGGGCATGTGGGCCGCGCCCGACCGGATGCAGGCGATGCTCGAGGAGAAGATCGGCCATCCGAAGGCGGGTGCCAACTGCGCCTGGGTGCCCTCGCCGACGGCCGCCACGCTGCACGCGACCCACTACCACCTGGTCGACGTCCACGAACGCCAGGCCGAACTGCTCGACCGCAGTCCCGCGTCGCTGGACGACCTGCTGACCCTGCCGCTCGCCGACGGCCAGCCGTGGTCGGCGGAGGAGCGCCGGGCGGAGGTCGACAACAACGTGCAGGGCATCCTCGGCTACGTCGTGCGCTGGGTCGACCAGGGCATCGGCGTGTCGAAGGTGCCCGACCTGTCCGGCACGGCACTCATGGAGGACCGGGCGACGTGCCGCATCTCGTCGCAGCACGTCGCCAACTGGCTCCGCCACGGCGTGGTCACCGAGGACGAGGTGATGGCGTCGTTCCGGCGCATGGCCGCCGTCGTCGACGAGCAGAACGCGGGCGATCCCGCCTACCGGCCGATGGCACCCGGGTTCGACGGGCCCGCGTTCCAGGCCGCGGTCGACCTCGTGTTCGAGGGCCGCGAGCAGCCGTCGGGCTACACCGAACCGATCCTGCACCGCCGGCGCCAGGAGGTGAAGCAGGCAGCGCAGGACTGACGCGGCGGCTCCGTGGCCCGGTCCGGTGCCGGAGGCCGGTCATCATCCGGTCACCAGGAGGTCACCAGGAGGTGCGTTCGCAGTCGTCGCAGGCCGCGTGGTCGGCGGGTTCGACCTGCACGGTCGCATGCCCGACGCCGTGGTGGCGGAGCAGGCGGCGGGCGCCGTCGAGGGCGGCGTGGCCGTCCGAGCCGGGGGACAACCGCAGGTGCACGGACCCGACGTCCATGCCCGACGTGAGCGTCCACAGGTGCAGGTCGTGGACCGAGGCGACGCCGTCGAGCTCGCCGAGCTGCTGTTCGACGGCCGCCACATCGAGGTGGGGCGGCGCCGACTGCAGCAGCACCCGCAACGCCTTGCGTCCGAGGCGCCAGGCCCGGGGCAGCACGAACCCACCGATCGCGAGCGCGAACAGCGGATCGGCCCGGGTGAACCCCGTCGTCAGGCTCACGACGGCGGAGGCGACGACCCCGACGGACGCGAGCATGTCGGCGAGTACCTCGAGGTAGGCGCCCTCGACGTTGAGCGAGGCCGCCGCGCCGGCGCGCAGCAGCAGGAAGGCCGCGAGGTTGACCAGCAGGCCCACCGCCCCGATCAGCAGCATCGGCAGGGCCAGCACCTCCGGCGGTGCGCTCAACCGGCGCACGGCCTCGACGATGATGAAGAGCGCGACGGCGGCGAGCAGCAGGGCGTTGGCGAGCGCGGCCAGGATCTCCAGGCGGTAGAGCCCGAAGCTGCGCTGGGGAGCGTGCCCGCCCCGACCGGCGACCTGGATGGCCGCGAGCGCCATGGAGATGCCCAGGACGTCGGTGAACATGTGACCGGCGTCCGACAGCAGCGCGAGCGAGTTGGTGAGCAGACCGCCGACGAGTTCGACGACGAAGAAGCCGCCGATGAGGAGCAGTGCCGCCACCAGCCGGCGCTTGTAGGCGGCGCCGGCGTGGAGCGCGACCGCCGCGGACCCGTGGTCGTGGGCGTCACCCATGGCCGCGCTCGGCGGTCGCCGCGCCGTGACGCAGGTGTTCGCGTGACAGGTCCAGCAGCAGGCGGACGTGGGCGTCGTCCAGGCGGTAGTGCACGTGCCGGCCCTCGCGTCGGCTGCGGACCACGCCGGCGGTCCGAAGCAGACGCAGGGCCTGCGAGACCGAGGTCTCGGAGGCCTCGACCAGCTCGGCCAGGTCACCGACGCACAACTCGCCGGCCTCGACGAGTGCGTACAGGATGCGCGCGCGGGACGGTTCACCGAGCAGCCGGAACAGCTCGGCCAGCTGTTCGGCCTCGGCCCGCGACACCAGCGAGGCCCGGACGATGGCGGTCCGCGCCGACGAGGACGTGGCGTCGCACTGCTCGGCGACCGTGACGGTCGAATCGGACACCGAAGCCCTCCCCGGCGGCGACGGACGGGACACCTGCACACCTGTGCAGATGTTCCGGCGTGGGCATGTCGGCGTCAACCCGGCGACCTGCCATCATGCGCGCTCGACCCGCCGCCGCCACGGGAGCAGGACCAGGTGAGTACCGCACTGCAGGGCCTCCGCGTCGTCGAACTCGGCGGGATCGGTCCCGGACCCCACGCCGCGATGGTGCTGGCCGACCTCGGCGCCGACGTCGTCCGCATCGAGCGGCCCGCCGGGGGACTGCAGCTGGGCGACCCGACCCGCGACCCGGTCCTGCGCGGCCGCCGATCGGTCCATGCCGACCTGCGCGACGCGGACGACCTCGAGGCCGTCCTGACGCTGCTCGACCACGCCGACGTCCTCGTCGACGGGTTCCGCCCGGGCGTCACCGACCGGCTCGGCCTGGGGCCCGAGGCGCTGGCGCGGCGCAACCCCCGCCTGATCTACGGCCGCATCACCGGCTGGGGCGCCGAGGGACCGCTCAGCCAGCGGGCGGGACACGACCTCAACTACCTCTCGCTGACCGGCGTGCTGCACGCGATCGGGCCACGCGAGCGCCCGAGCGTCCCGCTCAACCTGGTCGGGGACTACGGCGGTGGCTCGCTCTACCTCGTCATCGGCATCCTTGCGGCGCTCGCCGAGCGGGAGCGCTCGGGCCTCGGGCAGGTCGTGGACGCCGCCATCGTGGACGGGGTGGCGAACGTCGCCCAACTGGTCTGGGGCATGCGTGGCCAGGGACTGTGGAACGACGAGCGTGGCACCAACCTGCTGGACGGCGGCGCACCGTTCTACGACACCTACGCCTGCGCGGACGGACGCCATGTCGCCGTCGGCGCCCTCGAGCCGGCGTTCTACGCCCAGCTGCTGGTCGGGCTCGGGCTGGACGGGCAGGACCTGCCGGCGCAGTACGACGTCGCCGGCTGGCCGCAGCTTCGCCGACGGTTCACCGAGGTGTTCGCGACCCGTCCCCGCGACGCGTGGGCCGCGGTGTTCGCCGACACCGACGCGTGCGTGACCCCCGTGCTGGGTTTCGACGAGGCGCCAGAACACCCCCACCTCGCGGCGCGCGGCACGATCACCGAGGTCGACGGCGTCCCCCAGGCCGCCCCCGCGCCACGCCTGTCGCGCACGCCCGCCGTGGCACCCACGCGGGCGCCGGCGCCGGGCAGCACCGGACTCGCGGAGGCCGTGGCCGACTGGCGCGGCTGACCGGCCCGTCGTTCAACTCGCCCGCCGCTCAACTCGCCCGTCGGTCAACCGGGCCCGTCGGTCAACCGGCGCCGTCGATGTCCGCGACCAGGGCGTCGGCGTCGGCATCGTCATGGTCGAGCACCGCGTCGATCGCGGGCAGGTACCGGTCGAACGCCGCGAGGTTGTGCTCGATCAGGGCCGCAAGCAGGGCGCCGCTCAGTCGGTCGGTGCCGTGGTCGAGGCTGGTCTTGAACCGCAGTTCGCCGTCGCCGAGATCCAGCTCGAAGTTGCCGATGACGAGTCCGTAGTTGGCCTGCGTCACCAGGCGCATCATCCGGTCGCGACGCTCGACGGGCACCTCGCGCGGATGCAGCGAGTACACCGTCACCTGCGGCTGGGGGTCGTGCGAATGACAGAAGACCTCCCAGTGGCCGTGCTCGCCGGTGTGCTCGAAGGCGACCGTGGCGAGCTCGGCGCGGGCGACGACGTCGCGTCCGGATGCTTCCAGGGTGTCGCGCAGGAAGGCGAAGCCGCCGCCGGCGCGCAGCCCGCTCATCGCGGTGGCAGGACGCGCAGGTCCTGCAGCACGTCCTCGAACACCGGCAGGTCCTGGGCGGCGCGTTCCCGGCGCGTGGCCGCGTTGACCACGTACAGCCGATCGGCGTCCGCGGCGATCAGGGCCTGCAACTGCGTGAAGGCCAGCCCCGGCCGTGGCGTCGAGGCATAGGTCGTGACCGCGACCTCGGCGAGGCTCGAGTTGGTCCACCGCCGGGTCCCGAGCAGCTCGAACCCCGCAGCCTCGGCGAGCCGGGTACGGGAACTGGCGACGAAGTCCTCGAACCAGGACGGCCCCGTGCCGTCCGGCTCGCCCGCCACGAACCCCATCGTCGGGCGATAGTCGTCGAGTTCGGCCACCGGCCGGGCGTAGAAGCGGATCTGGTTCGGTCCGAGCTGCTCGACGTCCCAGTCGTCGGGAACGAGCAGCGACAGCAGCAACCCGGCGTGGGCGAAGCTGGTCTTCGCGGGGACCATGGGGGCTCCGGCAGCGGTGTCGGCGGCGAGCACGGTCATACCAACACCAACCGTGCGGTCGAGAACGCCTGCTCGAACACGGGCACGTACCGGTCGGCGGCGTGTGTGGGGGCGAGCCCGGTGAGCGAGAAGACCGTGGCACCGGTCGGCACGTACGCCTCGAGTCGCACCACCTCGACGTCGAGGTCCTCCTGGCGGTAGCGCAGCAGTTGCAGCACGGCGTCGCGGCCGTCGACCTCGATCTCGCGGCGCCACTCGAGCGCGCGTCCCGGCAGCTCCGCGGAGACGTCGGCGAGGTCGCCGGCGGCCTCCTCGTCGCCGGGTGGCACCGGCACCGCCTTGACCAGGATCCGGCCGCCGAGCGGCGCGTCGGCGTCGAGGTCGTCGGCGTACACGGCCGCGTTGATCTCCGGGGCCTCGTCCGCCTGCACGAAACCGACCGGGAGCTCGAGCGAGACCCGGGTGGCCCACGAGAAGACGTGGACGCGACTCGGCGTACGGACGCTCACGACTCCAGCCCCTGCCTCCGTTGCCGTCCGGAGGCGGTGCCAACGCTACTACGGCGCGCACACGATCGCGGGACCTCGCGCACCATCGTCGGCACGCGGCAGCGTTTCTGAAGCGGTCTCGCCGGGAATGGTCGGATTCCATCCGGCGGGGCCACCTGCGGGGGGCTCGTCACGGCTCCCCGCGGGGGGACGCGATGGCCGCGCCGGGTGGTCCTGACCAAATCGCCCCGGGAACGCGGCAGTCGCGTGCCGGCCACGTCACGATTGTGCGCGCGCGGGAGCCATGCCCGCGGCCGGGGGGATCGTGGGCGACAGGACGGGGATGCGGGCGACGCAAATCGACGCCCTCGTGGCCGCGGTCGTGCTCACGGGGGTCGGGGTCTTCGCGGCGAGCGTGGTCCTGACGCGGCCGGCACCGCCGACCGGCGTGGCCCTGGGCGGCCTCGTCGTCTTCGGCGTGCTCTTCCTCCTGGCCGAGTGCTTCCCCATCCGGCTGTTCAACGGCCGCGACGTCGGCGAGTTCTGCTCGTCGCCGGCGTTCGCGTACGCGCTGCTGCTCACCCTGCCGTTCCCCTACGCGATCGGCGTGATCGGCGTGGGGACCCTGCTGGCGGAATGCCGCCCCACGGTGCGCCGGCCCTGGCGGAAGGCCGCGTTCAACGTCGGGCAGTCGGTGCTCGTGTTCGCCGCCGGTGCCGCCGTGCTGAAGGCCTTCGGGATCCCGGCCGCCCCCGACGGCGTGCTGGCCGATGCCGTCGTCCTCGCCCTGCTGCCCTCGGGCCTCGCGCTGTACGGCACCAACCTCGCGCTGCTCGGGCTCGCCGTCGCGGTGGACCGTGGCCAGCGGGTCCGGACGGTGTTGCGCGGTGCGCTGTCGGGTCGCGACCTCGTGGCCCAGTACCTGCTGATCGGCCTCGCGCCGGTCATGGTCCTGCTGTGGCGCGAGAACCGGCTGCTCCTGCCGTTCCTGCTGCTGACGGTGGGCGCGACGATCCAGGCGACCGGGGCCGCGATCCGCCGACGGCACGAGGCGTACCACGACCCGCTCACCGGGCTCGCGAACCGCCGGCTGCTCGACGAGCGCCTCGCAGCGCTGACGACGAGGGGGCGGCGCGGGTTCGCGGCGATGCTCATGGACCTCGACGACTTCAAGCGCGTCAACGACGAGCTCGGCCATCACGTCGGCGACCAGCTGCTGGTCCAGGCCGGACGACGGCTCCGTCGGATCGCGGGCATCGACACCATCGCCCGCGCCGGGGGCGACGAGTTCGCCTTCGTCCTCCGCCGCAGCGATGCGGTGCGGGCGCGCCGCATCGCCGGCGAGATCGTGGCCGCCGTCACCGCGCCGTATGACATCGGCGGCGGGTCCGTGCGGATCGGCGCCAGCCTCGGCATCGCCTTGTTCCCGGACCACGGTGACGACGCCTCGAGCCTGATGCGGCAGGCCGACGCCGCCATGTACCGCGCCAAGCGTCTCGACGGCACCGACCGGCCCGCCAGCCCGCGCATCGCGTTCGCGGCGGACGAGCCGGTGGCGGCCGGCGGGACGGCTACGCCGTGAACTCGGTCAGGATGCGGTTGAAGGTCGCGCTGGGCCGCATCGCCGCCGTGACGGCGTCGCGGTCGACCCAGTAGTAGCCACCGATGTCGACCGGGTCACCCTGCGCGGCGTTGAGTTCGTCGACGATGGTCGCCTCCTTGGCACCGAGTGCCTCGGCGAGCGGCGCGAACGTGGCGGCGAGCTCGGGGTCGGTGTTCTGGCCCGCCAGCTCACGGGCCCAGTACAGCGCGAGGTAGAAGTGGCTGCCCCGGTTGTCGAGCTCGCCGACCTTGCGCGAGGGTGACCGGCCTTCCTCGAGCAGGGTGCCGACGGCCCGGTCGAGCGTGTCGGCGAGCACCTGGGCGCCGGCGTTGTCGAACTGCTGGGCGAGGTGCTCGAAGGACACGGTCAGCGCCAGGAACTCGCCGAGCGAGTCCCACCGCAGGTGGTTCTCCTTGACGAACTGCTGCACGTGCTTGGGCGCGGACCCGCCGGCGCCGGTCTCGAACAGTCCGCCACCGTTCATCAGCGGGACGATCGAGAGCATCTTCGCGCTCGTGCCCAGCTCGAGGATCGGGAACAGGTCGGTGAGGTAGTCGCGCAGCACGTTGCCGGTCACCGAGATCGTGTTCTCGCCGGCGCGGGCCCGCTCGAGGGTGAACCGCGTCGCCTCCGCGACCGGCATGATCTCGATCTGCAGCCCGTCGGTGTCGTGCTGTTCGAGCTCGGTCTCGACCTTGGCGAGCACCTCGGCGTCGTGCGGGCGGTCACGGTCGAGCCAGAACACCGCCGGCCAGCCCGTGGCGCGGGCGCGGTTGACGGCCAGCTTGACCCAGTCGCGGATCGGGGCGTCCTTGGTCTGGCACATGCGCCAGATGTCGCCCTCGGCGACCTCGTGCTCGAGCAGCGTGTCGCCGTCGGCGGACACGACCCGGACGGTGCCGGCGGCCGGGATCTCGAAGGTCTTGTCGTGCGAGCCGTACTCCTCGGCCTTCTGCGCCATCAATCCGACGTTGGGCACGGTGCCCATGGTCGAGGGGTCGAACGCGCCGTGCTGGCGGCAGTGCTCGATCGTCTCCTGGTACAGCGACGCGTAGCTCGAGTCGGGGATGACGGCCTTGGCGTCCTGCTGCTCGTCGTCGGCGTTCCACATCTGCCCGGAGGTCCGGATCATCGCCGGCATCGACGCGTCGACGATCACGTCGGAGGGCACGTGCAGGTTGGTGATGCCGCGGGTGGAGTCGACCTGGGCCAGGTCGGGGCCACGCTCGTAGGCGGCCTGGATGTCGGCCTCGATCTGCGCGCGCTCCTCCTCGGACAGCTCCGCCAGCGCCGCCTCGAGGCTGGCCATGCCGTCGTTGGCGCTGACGCCGAGCCGCTCGAACGTCGCCGCGTGCTTGTCGAACAGCTCGCCGTAGTAGGCGCGGACCGCGTGGCCGAAGATGATGGGGTCGGACACCTTCATCATGGTGGCCTTGAGGTGCACGCTGAACAGCACCCCCCGCTCACGCGCGTCGTCGACCTGCGCCTCCAGGAAGCGGACCAGTTCCGCTTTGCGCATCACCGCGGCGTCGATCACCTCGCCTGAGAGCAGCGGGGTCGACTCCTTCAACACCGTGGTCTGGCCGTCGGCTGCCACGAGCTCGATCCGCACGTCGGTGGCGTCGGCGACGGTGACCGAGCGCTCCGACGAGCGAAAGTCGCCCTCGCCCATCGTGGCCACGTGCGACTTCGAGTCCGACGACCAGGCGCCCATCGAGTGGGGGTGCTTGCGGGCGAACTCCTTCACGGCGGCGGGTGCGCGGCGGTCGGAGTTGCCCTCGCGCAGCACCGGGTTGACGGCGCTGCCCTTGACCGCGTCGTAGCGGGCGCGTGCGTCCCGCTCGTCGTCGTCGGCGGGGGACTCGGGGTAGTCGGGCAGGGCATAGCCGGCCGCCTGCAACTCGCGGACCGCCGCCTTCAGCTGGGGGATGGAGGCGCTGATGTTGGGCAGCTTGATGATGTTGGCCTCGGGCGTCTTCGCCAACTCACCGAGCTCGCCCAGGGCATCGGGGACGCGCTGGTCCTCGGGCAGACGGTCGGCGAACGCCGCCAGGATGCGACCGGCCAGCGAGATGTCGCGCGTCTCGACCGAGACGCCGGCGGCTCCCGCGAAGGCCTCGACGACCGGCAGCAGCGAGTGGGTCGCCAGCGCCGGTGCCTCGTCGGTGTAGGTGTAGATGATCTTGGTCATGTCCGGGCCCGTTCACGTCGTCGAAGGTGGCGGCGGCATCGCGTCGAGAGGGCAGCCGGCCGCGGTTCTCGGTGGCGACGACAACCTACTCGCTGCCGAGGAAGCGGCTCCAGCCCGGCACTCGTCCGTCGGCGCGGGACATCTGTGCCCGTCCGACCGGGCCTTGTGGCGCGACCCCGGCTGCGCTACCTTCCCGACCGAACGTTCGGTTTGACCGACCCGGCGAGCGGGAGCCAAGCGATGACGGTCGAGGACCAGCGCACCGAGGAGTTCGTGGCGTACCTGCACGCCGGCGGCAAGGTCGAGGCCACCGGCTGGGTGGGCCCCGGGTGGGACGAGGCCTGGATGCCCGACACCTACCGGCAGCTCAACCTCAAGTTCATCGAGATGCACGCCAACTCCGAGATCATGGGCGCGCTGCCGGAGCGCGAGTGGATCGCGCGGGCGCCGAGCCTGCGCCGCAAGCGCTCGCTGGCCGCCAAGGTCCAGGACGAGGTCGGGCACGCCCACCTGATCTACCGGGTCGCGGAGACCCTGGGTCGGCCACGCCAGCAGATGTACGACGACCTCGTCGCCGGGCGCGGCAAGTTCCACAACGTCTTCCACTACCCGACCTCCTCGTGGGGCGACGTCGCCTGCATCGGCTTCCTCGTCGACGGCGCCGCGATCGTCACGCAGCGCGCGCTGCTGGACACCTCCTACCTGCCCTACGTGCGGGTGATGCGGCGCGTGGTCGCCGAGGAGTCGCTGCACTACCGCCACGGCGAGGACATCATGCTCGCGCTGGCCAGCGGCACCGACGAACAGTTCGAGATGCTGCAGGAGGCCGTCAACCGCTGGTGGGAGCCGATCATGCACTTCTTCGGCACCGACGTGGCCGCCGAGGACGACCCGATGATCCACTGGCGCGTGAAGAGCCGCACCAACGAGCAGTCGCGCCAGGAGTGGATCAACCAGTACGTGCCCAAGATGTGGGACATGGGCATCGAGACGCCCGACCCGGCCCTCCGCTACGACGAGGACGCGGGGCGGTGGCACTACACCGAGCCCGACTGGGACAAGCTCAAGCAGATCGTCAAGGGCGAGCCGACCGAGGCGACCGCCACGAGGCTGTACTGGCGCCAGCTCCTGGCTCACAACCACGAGTGGGTGCGTCAGATCGTCACCGGCGACCGCCCGCCGGCCGTCGCCGCCTGAACGCCCCGCTTCGGCACCAGGAGATCGCCATGCCCACCTTCGAGGTGTTCGGCCGCCGCAAGGCCGACGATCCGCTCGAGCACGTCGGGGCCGTGCATGCCGCCGATCCGCAGACGGCACTGCTGCTGGTGCGCGAGACCCACTTCCGTCACAACGAGGGCGTCGACTACGCCGTGGTCCCGGCCGACCAGCTCTTCCGGCTCGACGACCCGAGCCTGCTCGAGCGGCGCGTCGACATGGACTACCGGCTCCAGGCCGGCTACTCCGGGTTCCGCGAGAAGCGCCAGGCCGCCCGCGAAGCCGCCGAGCAGCGCGGCCGCTCGCACCTGCGTGAGCGACCGGTGCCCGGCGGACGGGCCGGAAAGGTGCAGGCATGACCCCCGCCACCGTCACCCTTCCCGACCTGACGACCGCCCGGGCGCGGCTGCTGCTCGTGCTCGCCGACGACGAACTGATCAGCGGCCACCGGGCCTCACACTGGACCGGCGTCGCGCCCTCGCTCGAGGAGGACCTCGCGTTCTCCACGATCGCCCAGGACGAGATCAACCACGCCGACGTCTGGTACCAGCTCCTGCTCGGCGAGGACCACGCGGACGTGCGCGCCGGGGTGGACGCCCTCGGGCTCGGCCGCGCACCGCAGGACTACCTCCACGCCATCGTGTGCGAGCGCCCGCCGGGGGACTTCGCCTACACGCTGGCGCGGCACTGGGCCTACGACCGCTTCGACGTCGTGCGGCTGGCCGCGCTGGCCGACTCGTCGGATGCCGACGTCGCGGCCGTGGCGGTCAAGCTGCTGCACGAGGAGCGCTACCACCTCGAGCACGCCGACCACTGGTTCGCACGGCTGGCCGCCGGTGGTGACGAGCCCCGCCGGCGGCTGCGCGACGCCCTGGCGATCGTGCTGCCCGAGACGCTCGGGCTGTTCGAGCCGTTCGCCGGCGAGGACGAGGCGGTCGAACAGGGGCTGCTGCCCGTCGACCATGCCACCCTGCGGGCGCGGTGGAGCGAGATCGTCGGCGCCATGCTCGACGAGGCCGGGTTCGGCGCGCTGCTGCCGGCCCCGGACGCGGCCACGCCCGAGGCGGCCAGCGGCGGCCGTCAGGGGCGGCACTCCCCGGACTTCACCGACGACGTCTGGCCCGAGATGACGGCCCTGTACCGCGCCCATCCCGGAGCCAGGTGGTGACCGGCACCCGGACCGCCGCCGACCCGACCGAGGTGCGCCGGGCCGTCGAAGGCGTCGCCGACCCGGAGCTCCCGCCGGTCACGATCGGCATGCTCGGCATGGTGCACGACGTCGAGGTGGACGACGACGGCACCGTCCGCGTCGAGCTGCTGCCCACCTTCTCGGGCTGCCCGGCCACCGAGATGATCGAGCGCGACGTCGTCGCCGCCGTCCGCGCCGTCGAGGGGGTCGACGAGGTCCGCGTCCGCTTCCGCTACGACCCGCCCTGGACCCCCGACCGCATCGACACGACCGGGCGCGAACGGCTGCGCGAGTTCGGCATCGCCCCACCGGGTGGCGCCGTCGCGTCGCCGCGCCCGGAAGGGCGTCCCACCCTGCCGCTCGCCATCGGACCCGCCTCCGATCCACGGCCGTGTCCCTACTGCGGCTCGGACACCACCGTCCGCGAGTCGAACTTCGGCCCCACGCCGTGCCGTGACCTACGGTTCTGCGAGCGGTGCCAGCAACCGTTCGAGGCGTTCAAGTCGTTCTGAGGTGCCCGGCGGCGCCCGCGGGAACGGGTCGCCGCCGCGGCACCTCCGTCTGTTTCGTGAGGAGAGCACGATGGCACGCACCCTGCAGAGCTACGTCCTCGGCGCGTGGGTGACCCCCGACGGTGACGGCGAACCCGTCGTGGACGCCGTCACCGGCGAGCAGGTGGCGGTGGCGACCGCCGCCGGCATCGACTTCGCCGCCGTGGTCCGCCATGCGCGCGACGTCGGGGGACCGGCGCTGCGCGAGCTGACCTTCCACGAGCGTGCGGCGAAGCTGAAGGAGCTGGTCGGCGTCATCGCCGAACACAAGGACGAGCTGTACGCCCTGTCCGCCCAGGGAGGCGCGACGAAGAAGGACGCCTGGGTCGACGTCGACGGCGGCATGGGCGTCCTGGCCACCTACGCGTCCAAGGCCCGCAAGGAGCTGCCGAACGCCAAGGTCGCCGTCGACGGTCCGCCGGAACCGCTGTCGCGCGACGGCAGCTTCCTCGGCCAGCACGTGTGGACGCCCAAGCAGGGCGTCGCCGTGCAGATCAACGCCTACAACTTCCCGTGCTGGGGGTCGCTCGAGAAGCTCGCGCCCGCCCTGGTCGCCGGCATGCCGGTGATCGTCAAGCCGGCGCCGCAGACGGCCCAGGTCGCCGAGGCGCTCTACCGGCACGTCGTCGACTCGGGCGTGTTCCCCGAGGGCGCGATCCAGTTCGTCGCCGGCCACCCCGGTGACCTGCTCGACCACCTCGACGGCCGCGACGTGGTCGGGTTCACCGGCTCCGCCGCCACCGCCGAGGTCATCCGTGGCCACCGCGCCTTCACCGCCCGCGCCGCCACGCTGATCACCGAGACCGACTCGCTCAACGCGGCGGTCCTGCTGCCGGGTGCGGCCGACGACGAGGCCCACGTCGACCGGTTCGTCAAGGAGATCAAGAAGGAGCTGCTGACCAAGGCCGGGCAGCGCTGCACCGCCATCCGGCGCGCCCTGGTGCCCGAAACGGCCGTGGACACGGTCGTCGCGAAGCTGCAGCAGGCCCTCGAGGGCGTGACGCTGGGTGACCCCACCCGCGAGGACGTGCGCATGGGGGCGCTCGTCAGCGCCTCGCAGAAGCAGGACGTCGTCCGCACGGTCGAGAAGTTGCTGGCCGGCTGTCGCACGGTCGTCGGCGACGACGCCCCCGAACTGCTCGGCGACGTGGACCCGGGCGCGTTCATGGCGCCGACCGTGCTCCTGCTCGAGGACCCCGGGTTCGACGCGGTGCACGAACTGGAGCCGTTCGGTCCCGTCGCGACGCTGGTGCCCTACCGCGACGCCGACGAGGCGGTGGCGCTCGTGCAGCGTGGCGGGGGAAGCCTGGTCACCTCGGTGTTCGGTTCCGCAGCCGACCCTGACGCCGCGACGGTGTTCACCGGAATCGCCGCGCACCACGGCCGGTTGCTGTTCGTCGACGACGTCTCGGCCGAGACCCAGACCGGTCACGGCACGCCGCTGCCGCACCTGGTCCACGGTGGTCCCGGTCGGGCCGGTGGCGGCGAGGAGATGGGCGGGGTCCGCGGGATCCACCACTACCTGCAGCGGACCGCGCTGACCGGCTCGCCCGAGCTGATCACGCGCATGACCGGCCGGTACGCGCCCGGGGCGCCGCGCCGCCTCGACGTCGAGCACCCGTTCAAGCTGACCTACGACCAGCTGCAGATCGGGGACGCGCTCGAGACCGAGGAGCGCGAGATCACGCTCGCCGACATCGAGCGCTTCGCCGAGCTGTCCGGCGACACCTTCTACGCCCACATGGACGAGGAGGCGGCCAAGGCCAGCCCGATCTTCGAGGGTCGCGTCGCCCACGGCTACTTCCTCGTCTCGGCCGCCGCCGGGCTGTTCGTCTGGCCCGACCCCGGCCCGGTGCTCGCCAACTTCGGGCTCGAGAACCTGCGGTTCCTCGCGCCGGTCTACCCCGGTGACCGCATCAAGCTGTTCCTGACCTGCAAGGACAAGGTGACCCGCCGCGAGCCCGACCAGGGCACCGTGACCTGGGACGTCGAGGTGCTCAACCAGCACGGCGAGGTGGTCGCCGCCTACGACGTGCTCACCATCGTCCGGCGCGAGGTGCCGGCGTGAGCATCGACCGGGTCGGGGTCGCCGGCGGCGGCACCATGGGCGCAGGCGTCGCCCACCGTCTGCTGGTCAACGGCATCGAGGTCGTGCTCGTCGAACGCGACGACATCGAGGCCGCCAACGCCCGCGAGCGGGTGATCGGAGGGCTGGAGCGCGCCCACGAGCGCGGCTACCTCGCCGACGAGGTCGAGGGGGTCGCCGGGCGCCTCACGGTCGCCGGCTCCCTCGACGCCTTCGCCGGCCTCGGGTTCGTCATCGAGGCCGTGCCCGAGCAGCCCGAGCTCAAGCGCGACCTGCTGGGGCGCATCGAACCGTTGCTGGCCGACAACGCCGTGCTCGCGACCAACACCTCGTCGCTGTCGATCGACGGCATCGCCGCCTCGCTCCAGCGGCCGGGACGCTTCTGCGGCATGCACTTCTTCAACCCGGTTCCGGCCTCCGACCTGCTCGAGATCGTGCGTGGCACCGCCAGCGAACCGGGCGCGGTCGAGGCGGCGCGTGAACTGGGCGAGCGTCTCGGGCTGACCACCATCGAGGTCGACGACGCGCCCGGGTTCGCGACCTCGCGGCTGGGCGTCGCGCTCGGGCTCGAGGCCATCCGCATGGTCGAGGACGGGGTCGCGTCGGCCGAGGACATCGACACCGCGATGCGCCTCGGTTACAAGCACCCGATCGGCCCGTTGCGGCTGGGGGACCTGGTGGGGCTCGACGTCCGCCTCGGCATCGCCGAGTACCTCGCGGCCGAGCTCGGACCCCGCTTCGAACCGCCGAAGCTCCTGCGCGACATGGTCGCCGAGGGCAAGCTCGGCAAGAAGAGCGGCGAGGGCTTCTTCTCCTGGGAGTGACCGGCATGCGCGACCTGACCCCGCCCCGCGACACGCTCGACCCGATCGAGGTCGCGTCGATCGACGAGTTGCGCGGCCTGCAGCTCGAACGCCTGCGCTGGTCGCTTCGCCACGCCTACGACCGGGTGCCGCACTACCGGCGCAGCTTCGACGACGCCGGCGTCCATCCCGACGACCTGCGCTCGCTGGAGGACCTGGCACGGTTCCCGTTCACGACGAAGCAGGACCTGCGCGACCAGTACCCGTTCGGCATGCTCGCCGTGCCGCAGGAGCAGGTGTCGCGGGTCCATGCCTCGTCCGGCACGACCGGCAAGCCCACGGTGGTCGCCTACACGAAGTCCGACCTCGACGTGTGGGCCGACGTCGTGGCCCGGTCCATGCGGGCCTCCGGCGTCCGGCCCGGCATGAAGGTCCACGTCGCCTACGGCTACGGGCTCTTCACCGGCGGTCTGGGCGCCCACTACGGCGCCGAGCGGCTCGGCTGCACCGTCATCCCGGTCTCGGGCGGCATGAGCGAGCGGCAGGTGCAGCTCATCGTCGACTTCGCGCCCGAGGTCATCATGGTGACCCCGAGCTACATGCTGGCGCTCCTCGACGAGATGCGGGTCCAGGGCGTCGACCCCGCGGCGACGTCGCTGCAGGTCGGCATCTTCGGCGCCGAGCCGTGGACCGACGCCGTCCGTCGTGAGGTCGAGGAGACCCTCGACATGCACGCGGTCGACATCTACGGGCTGTCGGAGGTCATCGGTCCGGGGGTCGCCAACGAGTGTGTCGAGACCAAGGACGGCCTGCACGTCTGGGAGGACCACTTCTATCCCGAGGTGATCGACCCGCAGACCGGCGAGGTGCTGCCCGACGGCGAGGAGGGCGAGCTGGTCTTCACCTCCCTGACCAAGGAAGCCATGCCGATCGTCCGCTACCGGACGCGGGACCTGACCCGTCTGCTGCCCGGAACGGCACGCACCATGCGGCGGATCGAGAAGATCACCGGCCGCACCGACGACATGATCATCCTGCGCGGGGTCAACCTGTTCCCGTCCCAGGTCGAGGAACTGCTGCTGGACGTCCCCGGCCTCGCGCCGCACTTCGAGTGCGTGCTCACCCGCCCCGATCGCATGGACCAGCTGACGGTGCGCGTCGAGGCACGCGACGGCGAGCTCGGCTCGTCCGACGAGCGGGAACGCGCCGCCGCCACGCTGCGTCAGCGCGTCAAGGCACGCATCGGCGTCAGCGTCGACGTCGAGGTGGTCGACCCCGCCGCGGTCACCCGCTCGATCGGCAAGGCCAAGCGCGTCCGCGACCTGCGCGAGCCGCGCTGACGACGCCGCACCACGGGCGTGGTCCCGTCACCCGACGGCGACCGCTTCGGCGAGGGTCGACGGCTGCGTCACGCCTGCTGCCGGCGCTCGACGAGCATGCTGCCGGCGTGCGGGACGAAGATCGAGGTGTGCCCGTCGTCCCACTCCACCTCGACGCGCAGTGGATCCTCCTGCAGCACCCGCCGGACCACGCCGTGCCGATCGACCTGGGCGACCTTGTTGGAGCGGACCTGGATGGGGTCACCCTCCCGCAACTGCATGGCAGCCTCCCCGCACGAGCCGACACCTCGAGTGTGCACCGAAACGCACGGGGCGTCGACAGGACCTGCGATTCGTGCACCCGCTGTCGCGCTCACGGGACGGTGACGACCACCTTGCCGAGGGCGTGGCCGTCCTTGACGTAGCGGAGCGCCTCGGCGCTGCGGTCGAGCGGGAAGGTGCGGTCAAGGACCGGGCTCAGCGTTCCGTCCGCGACCGCCGCGGCCAACTCCTGCAGGTCCTCCGGACCGGTCGTCGCCACGATCCAGCGCAACTGCTGACGGACGAGCGGGGTGGTGAGGGAGGCGCGCAGGTTGCGTCCGAGCCCGCCCAGCCACGCGCCGCCACCCTCGCCCCCGACGATGACCAGCGTTCCCGTGGGCGTGAGCGCGCGGCGCAGGTGGGGGAGCGGACGGAGGCCCGCGATGTCGATGATCACGTCGTAGCGCCGGTCACCCGAGAGCGGGTCGGTGCGGTGGTAGTCGATGACCTCGCTCGCACCCAGCGAACGCACCAGGTCGGCCTTGCCATCGCTGCAGACGGCGGTGACCCGGGCGCCGTCGGCCACGGCCACCTGCACGGCGAACGTGCCGACACCGCCACCGGCGCCCAGGACGAGGACATCGTGCCCGGCCTGGACACGTCCGCTGCGACGGACCGCCTGCAGTGCCGTGGTCGCCGACACCGGTAACGCGGCGGCCTGCTCGACCGTCACGGTTTCGGGCCGGTGGAGGCAGCGGTCGGCGCGTGCGACGGTGAACTCGGCCAGCACGCCCCGGCCGACACCGAAGACCTCGTCACCGGGCTGCGACGAGGTGACGCCTTCGCCCACGGCCACGACCGTGCCGGCGACGTCCAGGCCCGGCACCAGTCGCCGGGGACGCCGCAGCCCGGCCGCGAGGCGCACGATGCGTGGATCGCCGGCGAGCAGGTGCCAGATGCTCGGGTCGATGCCCGCCGCGGCCACGCGTACCAGCACCTCGCCGGCCGCGGGGACGGGGCGCGGCAGGTCCGCCGCCCGCAGCGCCTCGGGTGGCCCGTAGACGGGCTGGGTGATGGCGCGCATGGTCGCCACGGCATCCGGCGCGGCCGGAACTGACGCTGCGGCACTGCTCATGAGGTGATCCGTGTCGTCCGGGGCCGGGCGGGATGCCGCGACGCTGCACCGGAAAGCACCTAACCATACGTTGTAAGGTTGGTCAAGGGAGATGGCTCGGGCACGAGCATCCGCCGTGTGGGCGGGAGGTTTTCAGCCGCGCTCGAGGCGACGGGCCAGACCGTCGAGGAGGACGTCGAGGCCGAACTCGAACTCCGCCTGGTCGTCGCACCAGCCCAGCGTCGTGCCGGGGTCGTCGTGGGTGACCTCGGCCAGCATCTGCGCCAGGTGGGGCACCTGGGCCGCGAACCGCTCGAGCTCGGCCATCGTGGCCGTGTCGGCGTCGACGTCGTCGGGCGCGAACAGTTCCTGGGTGAAGCCCATGGCGCGGCTGCCGAGCGCGTGCAGGGCGTGGTGGGCCAGGTCCCAGGAGAAGCCGCCGGCGCGCAGCAGGGCCAGCACGCCGTCGAAGTAGCGCATGACCGCCGGGCTGATGGTGGAGCGGGTCGCGATCAGCTGCGGGGCCCACGGATGGCGCAGCAGCACCTCACGCGCGGCCAGGACCCGCGCGCGCAGGGCCGCGTGCCACCCGTCGGCCCCCGTGTCGTCGACCGGGGGGACGGCGGCATTGATCTCGTCGACGACGACCTCGACGAGACCGTCGAGCAGCGCCTCCTTGCCGGGCACGTGGTGGTACAGCGACATGGCCTCGACGCCGAGCGACTGGGCGAGGTTGCGCATCGTGACCGTCGCCAGGCCGTGCTCGTCCGCGAGTGCCGCGGCCGTCCGCAACACGCGGTCGCGGCTCAGCGGGCGACGGCGCGTCGACTTCTCCGGTGACGCGCCCATGGGACCGACCCTCCGCTGGCCTGCTGCTGCCGTTGCGCGGGCCAGCGTAGGGCGGTGCCATGGCGGCGACGGTTTCATGGCGGCCGACGGCGTGATGACACGGCGCGGTGGTGCGCTCACGGCGAGGAGGACCTCTGGCTGAGCGCACGACCGCGCGCCGGCATCACGCGGTGTCCGGCGCGTCAGCGTTCGAGGCCGCGGAGGGTCATCTCCACCAGGGCGTCGGCGACCTCGTCCGCGCTCGCGCCCCGGCCGGGGCGGTACCACTCGACGAGCGAGTTGACGGTGCCGAACAGCAGCCGCGTGACGAGCGACGGATCGAGGTCGGCGCGCAGGTCGCCGTCGTCGACGGCCTGCGCCACCAGTTCCGCGACACGCCGGTCGAACTCGCGCCGTCGCTCCAGCGCGTCCTGCTCGGTGGGGGTGTTGCCCCGCACCCGCAGCAGCAGCGTGACGAAGGGCAGCTCCGCGTCGAGGACGGCGACGCTGCGCCGCACGACGTGCTCGAGGCGGTCCCGTGCGCGGCCGGTGGTCGACGCCGGCTCGTCGAGGACGGCGAACAGCGCCGAGAGGGCACGGTCGAGCGCCAACCCCAGCAGGGCGTCCTTGCCGGCGACGTGGTGGTAGATGCTCGACTTCGTGATGCCGAGCGCCGCGGCGAGGTCGCCCATCGACGTGCCGTCGTAGCCGCGTTCGTTGAACACGCGCACCGCCACGTCGAGCAGCGACGCGGCGGTGTAGTTGGGGCGGGGCGAGGCGGACACGGGTGCAGTCTGGCACACCGCAGCGGCGTCTCCGCGGCGGTCAGGCCGTGGCGCGACGCGTGTCGGCGAAACAGCGTCGATAGGCCGACGGCGTGGTCCGCAACTCGCGCCGGAAGTGCTCGCGCAGGTTGGCAGCCGTGCCGAAACCGGCCCGGAATGCGACGTGGTCGACGTCGAGGTCGGACGTCTCGAGCAACTCCTGCGCCCGCTGGAGGCGTTGCGTGAGCAGCCAGCGGAACGGCGTGGTGCCGGTGGCCTCCTTGAACCGGCGCGCGAAGGTGCGCTCGCTCATGTTCGCATGCGCCGCGAGCGTCGCCACGGTGAGGTCGTCGTCGAGGCGGCCCTGCGCCCACTCGAGCACGCCGGCGAGGCCGTCCGGCCGGATCCGCGCCTCAGGGGCGCCGTCGATGAACTGGGCCTGGCCGCCGTCGCGGTGGGGTGGCACCACCATGCGTCGCGCCACCACGCGTGCCGCCTCCGCCCCGAGGTCGTGGCGTACCACGTGCAGGGCGAGGTCGATCCCGGCGGCGGTGCCGGCCGAGGTCATCACGTCGCCCTCGTCGACGAACAGCACGTTGGGGTCGAGCCGGACGCGGGGGAAGCGGCGCCGGAACTCCTCGCTGTGCTTCCAGTGCGTCGTCGCCCGGCGACCGTCGAGCAGTCCCGCCTCGGCGAGCAGAAAGGCGCCGGTGCAGAACGAGATGATCCGGGACCCTCGCGCATGCGCGGCGGCGACGGCCGCGACCACGTCGGGATCGTTCGCGCGGCCGGCCTCGCCGCTCGGAACCACGACCGTGTCGGCACCGACCACGGCATCGAGGTCGGCACCGGTGTGCAGAACGCCGGCGCCCGCGAGACGGACGCGTCGGCCGGGTGCGGCGAGCGTGAACGCGTAGTCCCATCCCGGGATCTCGGGCCGGTCGATCCCGAAGACTTCGGCGGCCACCGCGAACTCGAACGGATTGGCGTCGTCGATGACGACGGCCGTGACCGTATGCGACATGCCGCGCTCCCCGGTTGGCAGGATCCTTGTGCACATCGTCACTCCTGCCAATCGCGGTTGTCAAGCGCCCGGCGCACCGTGGGGGCTACCCAAGGAGGCACCCATGAACCCCACCGCACTGGCGAGTCCGGACGTCCGGGCGCAACTGCACGAACTCGCGGCACGCGTCGCCGACGACCTCGACCGGGGCGCCGTGGCCCGGGCGTGGGCACGCACCCGGGAACTCGAACGCGCGGCCGACCCCCGCGGCGTGCCCGCCCCGGCGACGCCCGTCCCCCCGGCGCCGGTGGTCGGTCGTCGGTTCGCGGCCGCACACCGGCGCCTGCTCGGCGGCCGGGCGGATGGCGAGGTGTGCCGCGACCCCGCCGCCTGACCGCTCGCCGGTGGTGGGCGACCGCCGCGTTGCGCCTAGCGTCTCCCGCACTGCAGTCGCTGGCCGGGACGAGGCGTGGGACGACCACCTGAGGCGGAGGAGACGTCGCCGGCGACGGGTGGGCGCAAGCGCCGCTTGCTCGGCATCGCCGTCGTGGTCGTGGTCTACGCCGTCGGCCTGGCGTTCACCAACCTGCGCGACGGGTTGGAGGCACTGCGCGAGGCGATCTGGTGGCCGCTCGCGCTGGCGTTCCTCCTCGAGGCGCTCACCGTCGCGACCCTCGCGCAGGTGCACCGCAGCAGCGCCGCCGCGGTGCGTGGCCGGATCCGCAACCGTGAGGCGCTCAACGTCTCCATGAGCGCCTTCACCGTCAGCCAGACCGTGCCGGGCGGCGGCGCCGTCGCGGGCGCCCTGATCGTCAGCCGGCTCCAGCGCTTCGGTCTCAGCGCGCCGCAGGCGACGGCCAGCATGGTGCTCACGGCCAGTCTCGCCACCGTCACCATCGCGCTGATCGCGGCCGGCGGCATCGTCCCGGAAGTCCTCGACGCGGAACTGCCGGGCATCGCGTTGGCCGGCGTCGCCGCCCTGGTCGTCGTCCTGGTGGGGGTGGTCGCCGCCGTGGTCGCGGTGCTGCGGTCACCGCGGCTGGCTGACCGCCTGTTGGAGCGGGCCGGCCGCCTGCACGACGTGGTCGCCCGCCGCGTCGACGACTGGCGCGAGTCGCTGCGCGTCGTCCACGACGACCCGCCGACGCTCGCCCGGCTGCTGCGCATCGTGGCGTGGTCGTTGGTGAACTGGAGTGCCGACATCGCGGCACTCGGCATGGTCTTCCTCGCGTTCGGTGCCCCCGTGTCGCTGACCGTGCTCCTGGTCGGGTTCGGCGTGTCGCAGGTGGGTGCGGCGGTGCCGCTCACCCCGGGCGGGGTCGGCTTCGTCGAGAGTGGGATGGTGGCGGCCTTCGTGGCCCTGGGCACCCCGGTGTCGCTCGCCACCACCGTCGTGGTGGCCTACCGGGTCCTGGCGACGTGGCTGCCGGCACTGGCCGGCACCTACATGCTGGTCCAGCCGGTCGGGGACGCGCCGGACGGCGATGACCGCGAGGGACCGGTACGACGGGCCGACCGCTAGCCGGACAGGTGGCGGCCGGCGTCGGCGACGGCGCCCTCGAGGTCCTCCTGCGGCACGGGATGGGCGAGCAGGAAGCCGCTCGCCGCGTCGCAGCCCATCCGCCGCAGCGCCGCGAGCTGGTCGGCCGACTCGACCCCCTCGGCGACGACCCGCGTGCCGAGGGCGTGTGCGAGGTCGATGATGGCCGCCACCGTGGCCGCCCCGGCGGGGACGTGCAGGTCGGCCACGAAGCTGCGGTCGACCTTGAGGACGTCGAACGGGAGCCGCCGGATCCGCGCGAGGGAGCTGTAGCCGGTCCCGAAGTCGTCGATCGCGAGCTGGATGCCCGCGGAGGCGAGCTCCGACAGTTCTGCGACCGTCTGGCCCGTGTCGTCGCTGAGCACCGACTCGGTCATCTCGAGGCCGAGCCGCGACGCCGGCAGACCGCTGTCGGCCAGCACGTCGAGCACGTGCCGGGCGAAGCCGGGGCGGGCCAACTGGCGCAGGGACACGTTCACCCAGCCGGTCCAGTCGAGTCCCGCGTCGGCCCACGACGCCACGGTCCGGCAGGCGCTGGACAGGCACCAGTCGCCGAGCGGTTCGATCAGTCCGGTGTCCTCGGCCAGCCCGATGAAGACGCCGGGCGCCACCAGCCCACGTTGGGGATGGCGCCAGCGGACCAGCGCCTCGACACCCTGCACCTCGCCCGTCCGCAGATCGAACGCGGGCTGGTGGTGCAGGACGAACTCCTCGCGCTCGACCGCCTGTCGCAGGTCGCCCTCGAGCTGGAGCCGCGCGACGACCTGGCGGTGCGCCCGTTGGTCGTAGCGGGCGTAGCAGTCCCGTCCGGCGTCCTTGGCGCGGTAGAGCGCGACGTCGGCCGCGCGCAGGATCTCGTCCGCCGCGTCCGTGGCGTCCATGAGCGCGATACCGATGCTGACGGTGGTGTACAGCCGATGTCCGACGACCTCGAACGGCACACGCAGGCGTTGCAGGATCCGGTCGGCGATGGTCTGGGCCAGCGGCAGGTCGGCGCCCGGGAGCAGCACCACGAACTCGTCGCCGCCCATGCGCGCGACGGTGTCCTCGGGCCGGACCGACGCCCGCAGTCGCTCGGCGGCCTCGATGAGCAGGGCGTCACCGATGGCGTGTCCCAGCGAGTCGTTGATCTGCTTGAAGCGGTCGATGTCGAGGAAGAGCACAGCCCCCTCGAGGTCGTGCGCGCCCAACAGCTCGGCGACCTGCCGCCGGTTGGCGAGGCCGGTCAGGGCGTCGTGGGTGGCCTGGTGCGCCAGTGAGCGCTGGGCCTGCTGGGCCTGCTCGCGGGCGGCCCGTTCGGCCTGCAGCAGGCGCTCGCGTTCCTCGTCGTTGCGGCGGCGTTGCCCGATGTCGCGGAAGTACACCGCGATTCCGCCCGCGGGGAGCGGATAGGCCCGGATCTCGGACCACAGGTCGAGCAGCGCGTAGTAGGACTCGAAGACCGCGGGCTCGCGACGCTCGGCGACCCGGCGGTAGACCTGCTCGAAGTCGAGGTCGCTCGGGAACTCGGCCCACAGCTGGCGCCCGAGGAGCCGTTCCCGCGGTGCGCCGAGGATGCGCTCGGCCTCGCGGTTGACGTAGGTGAACCGCCAGTCGGCGTCCAACGCGTAGTAGGCGTCGGTCATCGCCTCCAGTGTCTCGACCAGGTCGTCGCTGGCGCGCTGCTGTGCGGTGACGTCGATCACCGTGCCCACCGCGCGCGTCGGGTCGTCGGGGACGAGCCGGCCACGGACCAGGACCTTGCGCCAGGTCCCGTCGCCGGCCCGGATCCGGTAGGCGGCGTCGGCCATGGTGGGATCACCCGCGAGGGTCGCGACGGCGAGGTCGCGGTCGTCGGGGTGGACCAGTTCGAGCCAGGTCGGCAGGGAGGCGGGGAACGCGGCGTCGACGCCGACCAGCCGCCGAAGGGTCTCGTTCCAGCGCGCCCTGCCCGATTCCCGGTCGAATTCCCAGACGCCGACCCCGCCGGCCTCGCACGCCATCCGCAGCAGGTCCCCGAGTTCGGCCATCCGCTCGTGCGCCGGTGGGAGACCGAGTCGACGGCGCGGCACACGCCCGCCCGACCCGGCCATCCCGGTCCCTCCCGCCGACGATGTCGCAGCCGGGAACTGTATCCCCGTGGCCGGCGGCTCCGTCGGGAGCGCGGTGCTGCTCAGACGACGGCGACGGTGAGCAGCCCCTCGAGGACGTCGCGCATGGAGACCACGCCGACGGTCGTGCCATGGCGGGTCACCAGCAGGTGGCGGATCCCCGCCTCGTGCATGACGCGTGCGGCCTCGCCGAGCGTCGCGGTCTCGGCGACGCCGAGGACGTCGGTGACGGCGTGGTCGGCGACCCGTTCGACGCCGAGGTCGTAGCCCTCGGCGACCGCGTTGACCAGGTCACGTTCGGAGAGCACGCCACGCACGCCCTGGGGGCCGAGCACGACGAGGAGCCCCAGTTCGTCGGCGGCGAGCCGTCTCGCCGCCTGTTCGAGGGTGGCACTGGGGGCGATGGACGCGATCGGGCTGCGGACGACGGACGCGACGGTGATGGTCTCGGTCCTCACGGTTCGACCTCCTGGGCGTTTCCGGGAGATCACCGTCGCCGACGGCAGCGGCCTCGGGGCAGGGCCACAGGTCCCGATGCGATGGGACCTCGGAGCGGCCGTGACCCAGGGACGCGATCGCCGCGCGCGCGACGGGCGTCAGCGTCCGAGCAGGCGACGCTTCTGCGCCTCGAACTCCTCGTCGGTCAGGTGTCCCCGCTCACGCAGGTCGGCCAGGCGTTCGAGCGCGCTCACCGGATCCAGGCCCGGCCCGCCGGAGCGCTGGTGGAGCATGCGCAACTCCCGGGCCGCATAGACCTCGTGCTGGAAGCCCTCCGGGTCGGGGATGTCGTGCAGTTCGCTACGGCCCTGGCTGCCCGCCGCCTCGAGCACGACGTCGCCGTAGCGCAGCAGCCGTTCGAGCACCGACTGGCTGAACAGGACGTTGGTGACCTGCTCGAGCGGGATCTCGACGCCGGTCCGGGCGATCATGCCGCGACGGACCACGATGCGCTCGGTCGTCAGCACGTACGAGGTGAACCACCAGTCGAGCACCGAGCGGGCCGCCAGCAACAGCCACAGCAGCGCCGCGACACCGGCGGCCACCCACTGCGACGGCGGGTCGAGCGCAGCGAAGGCGGCGCCGCCGAGCGCCGCCAACAGCATCGCCCACGCCAGCGCCGGGAGCAGCACCTTCCAGTGGGGACGGAACAGCAGCAGGACGTCCTCGTCCTCGGACAACAACCGCTCCGGGTAGCGCACCGCGAACGGCCCCTTTCGTGACGTTGTCCGCATGCTAAGTCCCCGACGGGACGCAGGGGCTTTGGACCGTGCCGACGTGGGACCTGACCCCCTGTTCGGTGAGTGCCCCGCGGCGCAGGCTGCAAGGGCGGATCGGTCGGTTCGCCGTCGCAGGAGGAGACCACCATGGACACCATCGTCGTCGGCATCGATGCCTCCGACCACGCCGTACGTGCCCTCCGCTGGGCGTTCGACGAGGCGGCCCTGCGCGGTGCGGAGCTCGAGCTCGTCCATGCCTACGTCCGTCCCGAGGCCTTCTCCTACCCGGGCATCCTGCTCGACGACCTGCCCAGCGACGCCGAGCTCGAGGCGGCGGCACGCCAGGTCGTCGAGGACACCGTCGCCAAGGTCGAACCGCGCCACGACGTCGCGTTCACCGTGACCGTCGCGGCCGGCGGTGCCGCCGGCGTGCTGTGCGATCGCGCCGCCGACGCGGAGCTGTTGGTCGTCGGCGCCCGCGGGCTCGGAGGCTTCCGCGGGCTCCTGCTCGGCTCGGTGAGCCAGCAGGTGGTCGTCCACAGCCCGTGCCCCGTCGTCATCGTTCCGCCGGAACGGCGCCAGCGCCACTGAACGGGCCGTCCCGGGTGGTGCCGACGCTCGCGTCGGCACCACCCGCACCGGCGCGCTCCGTGCCCGCGCGGGTCGAGGACGGCTAGGTTGCGGCCTGGCACCGCGCCCCCGACCGAGGAGCACGCCGCGTGCTGGGCCCTGACGCGGCCGCTTCGCTTCGACACCGTGGCATCCGGCGCCATCCGTCCGTGCTCGACGGCACCGGCGCGTACGACCCGACCGAAGGCGAAGCGTGACCTCGCAACGCGTGCAACTGCCGGTCGTCGACACCAAGGTCGATCACGTCACGGCCGCCCTGCACCTGCCGGACGAGGTGACCGGCCCGCCGGTCCTGCTCACCCACGGCGCCGGCGGCGACCTCGACGGTGACGGCCTGGTCGCGCTGGCCGACGTCGTCGCCGCCAGCGGATCCGTGGTCGTGCGCAGCAACCTCGCCTACCGCGAGGAAGGTCGCCGCGCCGCCCCGCGCGCCGAGTCGTCGGTCGCGCCGTTCGTGTCGCTGTGGCAGGCGGCCGACCGGCTCCTCCGCGAGCAGGGGTTGCTCTCCGACGAGCCGGGCTGGGTCCTCGGCGGCAAGTCGTACGGTGGGCGCGTCGCGTCGCTGGCGGTCGCCCCCGACCCAGACACGCCAGCGGACGCCGGGCGCCCGGCCGCGAGCGGGTTGCTGTTCTACGGCTACCCGCTGCATCCCCCGGGGAAGCCGGACAAGCTGCGCGTGGCGCACTGGCCCCACGTCGGTGTGCCGTGCCTGTTCCTGCAGGGCGACCGCGACCCGTTCTGCGACCTCGCGCTGCTCGAGCAGCACATCCGCAAGCTGCCGCGCCGGGCGACCCTCGAGGTCGTGCGCGGCGGCGACCACTCCCTCAAGGTCAGCGGCGCGGCCAGTCCCGATGGCACGCCGCGAAACGCCGTCCGCGTCCTGCACGACCTCACGGACGTGGTCGCCCGATGGCTGGTCTCCGTCACGCGGTGACCGCCGTCCGAACGCGCAGGAGCGTCGGTCATGGTCCACGAGTTCCGGGAGTTCATCAACCGCGGCAACTTCGTCGATCTCGCGGTCGGGTTCGTGATGGGCGTCGCCGTCACGGGCGTGGTCACGGCGATCGTCGAGCGGCTGATCATGCCGCTGGTCGCCGTCCTGGTCGGCCAACCCAACTTCGACAGCGTGGGACAGTTCGCCTGCGGCGCCGAGGGTTGCGCCGGCTCCGTTGGTGCCGTGCTGACCGCCCTGGTCAACTTCCTGCTGATCGCGCTGGTGCTGTTTGCGATCGTCAAGGCCTACAACCGCCTGCAGCGCTCCGACCCCGCCGAGCCCGAACCCGAGGCGGATCCCGAGGAGGTCGTGCTGCTGCGCGAGATCCGTGACGCGCTCAGCCGTCCCCCGACGCCGTGAACCGGGCGGCGACGGCGCGCCGCACGGCGCGGCGCGCCGCCTCGTGCAGAGCGGCCTGCGACTCGGAGTCGCGTGAGCCGAGGGAGCCCGGTCGGACGTGTCCCTGCTCGCGGGCGGTGCGCGCCACCGCCTCGGCGACCACCGGCACGACCGAGCGGTCGAACGGTGACGGGATGACGTAGTCGGGTCCGAGGTCGTCGCCGACGATGGAGGCGATCCCGTGCGCGGCCGCGACCTTCATCTCGTCGGTGACGGCCGTCGCGGCGGCATCGAGCAGGCCCCGGAACAACCCGGGGAAGCACAGCACGTTGTTGATCTGGTTCGGGAAGTCCGACCGGCCGGTCGCCATGACCCGCACGTGGCCGCGCGCCAGGTCGGGGTGGATCTCGGGGGTCGGGTTGGCGAGCGCGAACACGATCCGGTCCGGCGACATCGTCTGCAACAACTCGAGCGGCAGCGAGTTGGGACCGGACACCCCGATGAAGACGTCCGCGTCGCGCAGCGCGACCTCCTTGCCGCCCGTCAGGCCCCGAGGATTCACCTGCCGGGCGAGGCGTCGCCGGATCGGGTCGGTGCCCTTGCGGCGGGGTTCGATGATGCCGCCGACGTCGACCGGCACGATGTCGGCGATCCCGGCCGCGCGGAGCAGGTTGATGATCGCCACGCCGGCGGAGCCGATGCCCTGCACCACGACCCGCAGCGACGCGAGCTCGCGGTCGACGACCCTGGCCGCGTTGACCAGGGCGGCGAGCACCACCACCGCCGTTCCGTGCTGGTCGTCGTGGAACACCGGGATGTCGAGGCGCTGCCGCAGCTTGCCCTCGATCTCGAAGCACCGCGGCGCCGAGATGTCCTCGAGGTTGATGCCGGAGAAGCCGCTGGCGATCCGCGCGACCGTGTCGACGAAGGTGTCGGGGTCCTGCTCGTCGACCAGGATCGGGTAGGCGTCCACCCCGCCGAAGGACTTGAGCAGCATCGCCTTGCCCTCCATGACGGGCAGGGAGGCGAGCGGGCCGATGTCGCCCAGCCCGAGCACGGCGGAGCCGTCGGTCACGATGGCGACCGAGTTCGACCGGATCGTGAACCGGTAGGCGGCCACCGGGTCGTCGGCGATGAGCTGACACACCTTCGCCACCCCGGGGGTGTAGACGAGCGCGAGGTCCTGCGGTCCGCCGACCTCGCGGGTCAGCTCGACGCGGATCTTGCCGCCCTCGTGGGCCGCGAGCACGTCGTCGAGGATGGAGAGCACCTCGACGCCGTCCTCGTCGACGAGCGCCGCGGCCACCTCGTCGCCGTGGAGGTCGTCGCGGACCTCGACGGTGACGTCGCGGAACACCACGTGCCGCTGCTCGTCGGTGCGTTCGGTGGCGACCAGCTCGGCGCCGCAGGCCTCGAGCACCTCGGTGACGCGGGCCAGCATCCCCGGGGCGTTCTCCAGCGCGAGCCTGAGCGTCAGACGTTGCGACAACGGCGGCACACGCGCTCCCAGCACTCCCGGACCATCGACGCCGCGAGGATAGGCTGCGGCCCGTCCCGGCTCGCATTCCCGCCGCCTCCCACCCGTTCCGGAGCCCGCATGTCCGCCGAACTCGCCCAGCGGTCGATCGACACCGTCCGCACCCTCGCCATGGACGCCGTCCAGCAGGCCAACTCGGGTCACCCGGGGATGCCGATGGGGTGCGCCCCGATGGCGTACGTGCTGTTCAACGAGGTGATGCAGCTGGACCCGACCCGGGTCGACTGGCCCGACCGGGACCGGTTCGTGCTCTCCGCCGGCCACGGGTCGATGCTGCTGTACGCGTCCCTGCACCTGGCCGGCTTCGAGCGTCCGAACCTCGAGGACCTGCAGAACTTCCGCCAGTGGGGCTACCCGACCGCCGGCCACCCGGAGAACTTCCTGCTGGACGCGGTCGAGACCACCACCGGGCCACTGGGCCAGGGCGTGGCGAACGGCATCGGCATGGCGCTGGCCGCCGAACGGCTCGCCGCGGAGTTCAACCGTCCCGGGCACGAGATCGTCGACCACCGCGTCTACGGCATCGTCTCCGACGGTGACCTGATGGAGGGCGTCGCCGCCGAGGCCGCCTCGCTCGCCGGGCACCTGAAGCTGGGCCGGGTCACCTACCTCTACGACGACAACGACATCACGATCGACGGCTCGACCAGCCTCGCCTTCTCCGAGGACGTGCTGGCGCGCTTCGACGCCTACGGCTGGCACACCCAGCGGGTCGAAGACGGCACCGACCTCGACGCGCTGCGCGCCGCCATCGTCGCGGCGGACGCCGACGACCGCCCGAGCCTGATCGCCGTCCGCACCGTCATCGGGCACGGCGCCCCGAACAAGGCCGGCACCTCAAAGGCGCACGGCTCGCCGCTGGGGCCCGACGAGATCGCCGCCACCAAGGAGGCGATGGGCTGGGAGCACGACGCGTTCGTCGTCCCCGACGACGTGCGCGAACACCTCGACCTGACCGAACGTGGCCGCGCCCGCCGCGAGGACTGGGAGCAGCGCTTCGCCGCCTACCGGCAGGCACATCCCGACCTCGCCGACGAGTTCGAGCGTCGCGTGGTCCGCGGGGAACTGCCCGCCAACTGGACCGACGCGCTGCCGACGCTGGACGACAAGGCCGCGACGCGCCAGCACTCCGGTGCGGTGATCAACGCCATCGCCGGGACGGTTCCCGAACTGTTCGGCGGGTCTGCCGACCTGGCGGCGTCCAACAACACCGACGTCGAGGGTGGGGGCGACTTCTCCGCGAAGGACCGACTGGGCCGCAACCTGCGCTTCGGGATCCGCGAGCACGCGATGGCGTCGATGGCCAACGGGATGGCGCTGCACGGCGGCGTGATCCCCTACGTCGCGACGTTTTTGATCTTCACCGACTACTGCCGTCCGGCGATCCGCCTGTCCGCGCTGATGCAGCAGCGGGTCGTGTACGTCATGACCCACGACTCCATCGGGCTCGGCGAGGACGGACCCACCCACCAGCCGATCGAGCACCTGCCGGCGCTGCGGGCGATCCCCGGCCTACAGGTGCTGCGCCCCGCGGACGGCGCCGAGACGGTCGCCGCCTGGCAGATGGCGCTGGAGAGCGAGGGTCCCTCCGTGCTGGCGCTGACCCGCCAGGGCCTGCCGCCGCTCGGGGATCGGCCCGCCGACGCGGTCGCGCGCGGCGCCTACGTGCTGCGCGACCCCGAATCGGGCGCGCAGCCCGACGTCATCCTCATCGGCACGGGCTCCGAGGTGCAGCACTGCCTCGGCGCGGCCGATCTGCTGGCAGAGCGCGGCGTCGACGCCCGGGTGGTCTCGATGCCGTGCTGGGAGCGGTTCGCGGCCCAGGACCCGGCCTACCGCGACGAGGTGCTGCCGCCGGACGTGCGCGCCCGCGTCGCCGTGGAGGCGGCCGCCAACTTCGGCTGGGAACGCTGGGTCGGGGACGGTGGCGCGGTCGTCGCGATGGAGCGGTTCGGCGCCTCGGCACCGGCCGAGAAGCTGTTCGAGGTGTTCGGGTTCACTCCCGAGCACGTCGCCGAGGTAGCCAGCGGCCTGCTGGGCTGACATCGCCGTTCCCGGTGGCCTTCGCGGGCCGGCCGCGCCCGCGGCCGTCCGCGAGGGCCAGGTTCGCCTGCTCGGCCCGGCGTGCCCGCGTGTACCAGTGGCGACCGACCAGGCCCAGCATCGTGACGCCGATCAGGCTGTTGACCAGCACCGCGAGCCAGCCGTCGCGGAACGCGACCAGTCCGATGAGCGCCCCGAACACCCAGGCGTAGCGCCACAGTTTCATCTGCCGCCTTGCCAGCACGACGGCAAGCGGGGCGTGCTTGCGCTTCTCGACCGCCACGCCACGGTTGACGGCGCGGGCGACGGCGCGCCGCTCCGACAGGGTCAGCGCCGCGAAGTCGCGTCGGTACTGCGCCTGGTCCGGAATCTTCGCCACGTCGTCCTGTCCCGACTCGCCTGGTCCCTGCGGGCGGCCAGCCTAGGGCAGGGTGCGTCCCCGTTAGTCTCGCCCTCCGACAGAAGGAGACGCACATGAGCGTGGTCAAGATCAACGTGCTGCAGGTACCCGAAGGGCGTGGCGAGGTGCTCGAGCAGCGCTTCGCGGCACGCGCCGGTGAGGTGGAGAAGGTGGACGGCTTCGAGTCGTTCGAGCTGCTGCGGCCGACCGAGGGCTTCGACCGCTACCTGGTCGTGACGCGCTGGCGCGACGAGGAGTCGTTCCAGGGCTGGCTGAGCTCGCAGGCGTTCCAGAAGGGGCATGCGCAGAGCCAGGGCGACGCCGCGGCCGCGGCGTCCAGCGAGGGTGGCGGACACCCCGGCGCCCCCGCCGGCGGCGGCCCGGCCGGTGGCGGCCCGCAGGAAGGCGGTCACGGCGGTGGCGGCGGTCCGGCGGCGACCGGGTCCGAGCTGTGGCACTTCGACATCGTCACGAGCGCGACGAAGGCCTGACGACGTCGCTTCAGACGTTGGGTCCCGCGGCCCAGGCGTCGATCTGGCGCAGCACCTGGCCCTTGTCGTCCTCGGGTGCGAACGAGGCCCGGATGGCGCGCCGCTGCAGTTCGGCCACCTCGCGGCGCGTCAGTGCGAGCAGACGCGCCGCGTGGTGCAGCTCGTCGGTGAGGGTGGTGGCGAAGAACGGCGGGTCGTCGCTGTTGATCGTGACGGCCACGCCCGCGTCCCACAACCGCGGCAGGGGGTGGGACTCGAGGTCGGCGACGATCGACAGCGTCACGTTCGAGCTCGGGCACACCTCGAGGACGACGCCCTCGCGGGCCAGGCGTGCCATCAGCTCGGGGTCGTCGGCGGCGGCGATGCCGTGCCCGATGCGTCGGGCCCCGAGGTCGTCCACGGCCGCGCGCACGTTGTCTGCCGTTCCGGACTCGCCGGCGTGGACGGCCAGCCCGATCCCGAGCCGGTCGGCCGCCTCGCGCAGGTGGACGAACTCGCGCTCGTGCACGGACCCCTCGACCCCGGTCAGGCCGAGCCCGACGATGGGGGCGTCGGCGTCCTCGACCAGCTGCAGCGTCCGGTGGCTCGCCTCGACGCCCAGGTCGCGCACGCTGTCGACGATGAGGCCGATGCGGGTCTCGGGCACCTCGGAGAACCCGTCACGCAGCGCCTGCCACATCGCGGCCGGCTCCATGCCGTTGTCGACCAGTGTCAGCGCGGTGAACGTCGCCTCGGTCCACCGCACGCCCTGCGCCGCCTGGCCGCGCGCGAAGGCGGCCGCGACCGTGGCGAGGTCGTCGGGCGTGCGCACCTGCCGCGTCGTGGCCAGGAACGTGTCGACGAAGTGCATGAAGTCGCGGAACGGGGACGGGTAGGCCAGCTCGCCGTCGGCGTTGCGCACGACCTCCAGCGCCTGCTCGGGGTCCTCGCCGTGACGGCGGGCGAGCTCGACGGCGGTCGGAGCCGCGATCGAACCCTCGAGGTGGACGTGCAGTTCCACCTTGGGCAGCGTGGCGAGGTCGAAGTCGGTCACCGCGGACGGCGAGCCACCGGACAGGGACGCGGACACGGGCTACTCCTCGGCTGGTCCGCGCGGGTCGGCGCGCGGTCGCCCCGGGCATCGTCGGACCCGGGGGTGGCCGCGAACGCTACTTCCCGGGTCCGGCCCCTGCTTCAGCGCAGGGCCGTCCGGGTGTCGCGGCCGAGGAGTTCGTCGGCGAGGGAGCGGTCCCGGGAGGTGGCGTCGTGCCCGCGCTCCTCGCGCCGGGCGAGGACGGGGAGCAGGACGCCGGTGGCGAAGGTCGCCGTCGCCAGGACGCCGGCGACCACGAGCAGGTGTTCCACGGCGGACCTCCGGAGTTGCGGCGCACCGGGGCGGTGCGGTGCCGTGCGACGGTCCGCTGGACGCGCCGCACACCTTCTCCGACGCACCGGTCCGGGCCAGGGTTGCCACCACCATCGGGGTCGCGCGACGAGCGCCCGCCTGTGGGCCGCTCGGGCGTCGACCGCTCGCCGACGGGCCCGCCGGCAGGACCCGCCCCGGGTCGCGGCGAACTCCGCTGGTCGGCGCGTCCGAGTCCGGTCCGGACGTGTCGCCTGCGAGGCGGGCGTTCCCTGAGGGGAGAGCGCCCGCCTCGCCCCTGTCCGGAAGTGTCCCGGGGCGGATGGGTAGCATCGGCCGCCAAACCGCCGTGTCGGCGGTGCGCTGCCCCACGCCTGCGAGGAAGACGTCGATGCCGGACACCCATGCTGACGAGATCGCCGCCGCCCGTGGCCGCGTCGCGCAGCTCGCGTCCGACCTCGACATCGCCGGGAAGCGACAGCGGCTCGAGGAACTGCAGGAGCTGGCCGGGTCCCCGGGGCTGTGGGACGACCCCGAACGCGCCCGCGGCGTGACCACCGAACTCTCGCGCGTCGAGGGCGACCTGCAGCGCTACGACGGGCTCGTCGAACGCCTCGACGACCTCGAGGTGCTCGACGAACTCGCCGCCGAGGAGGACGACGAGGGGTCGGCGACGGAGGTCACCGTCGCGCTGCAGTCGGTCGCCGCGGAACTCGACCGCCTCGAGATCGCCACGATGCTCTCGGGCGAGCACGACCACGACGACGCCATCGTGTCCATCCATGCGGGTGAGGGCGGGGTGGACGCCATGGACTGGGCCCAGATGCTGCAGCGGATGTACCTGCGCTGGGCCGAGAACCGCGGCTTCGACACCGAGGTCTTCGACCAGTCCTACGGCGAGGAAGCCGGCCTGAAGTCGACGACCTTCGAGGTCCGCGGCCCCGACGCCTACGGCTGGCTCAACGCCGAGCACGGCGTCCACCGGCTGGTGCGGATCAGCCCGTTCGACTCGCAGGCGCGCCGCCAGACCTCCTTCGCGCTCGTCGACGTCGTGCCGGTGCTGCCCGAACTCGACGAGGAGGTCGCGGTCCCCGACGAGGAGATCCGGGTCGACGTCTACCGCTCGTCGGGACCCGGCGGGCAGTCGGTCAACACCACCGACTCGGCCGTGCGCCTCACCCACCTGCCGACCGGCATCGTCGCCAGCTGCCAGAACGAGAAGTCGCAGCACCAGAACAAGGCGGCCGCGCTGCGGGTCCTCAAGGCCAAGCTCGCCGAACTGGAGCGCCAGAAGCGCGCCGAGCAGCTCGACGAACTGCGCGGGGCGGTGCAGAACGTCGGCTTCGGGTCCCAGATCCGCAGCTACGTCCTGCACCCGTACCAGATGGTCAAGGACCTGCGCTCCGAGCACGAGACCGGCAACGTCGCGTCGGTGCTCGACGGCGACCTCGACGAGCTGATCGAGGCCGAGCTGCGCCGCCGGGTCCGCGAGGACGCCGAGTCGTAGCTTCGCCGGAAGTGCCGGTCGCCGGGGCGGTTTCGGTACCCTGCCCGATCGTCCGGCGTGCGCCCGTCACCTCTGCAACGGCGCCGCCCGCCCCACTGTCGTCGGAGGATCCCTCGTGATCACGCTCCGAAATGTGACCAAGACCTACAAGCGCGGCGCTGACGACGAAGTCATCGCACTCAACGACGTGTCCATCGAGGTCGCCAAGGGCGAGTTCGTGTTCGTCGTCGGTCCTTCGGGTTCGGGCAAGTCGACCTTCATGAAGCTGCTGACCCACGAGCAGCGCCCCGACGGTGGCGAGATCTGGGTCGCCGGGAAGAACCTCGGCAGCCTGCGGTCCTGGAAGGTGCCGATGCTGCGCCGCGAGATCGGCTACGTGTTCCAGGACTTCAAGCTGCTCGCCAACAAGACGGTCTACGAAAACGTCGCGTTCGCGATGGAGGTCATCGGCAAGCACCGCCGCGAGATCGACCGGCGCGTGCCCGAGGTGCTGGAACTGGTCGGCCTCGAGGGCAAGGCGAACGCCCATCCCCACGAGCTGTCCGGCGGCCAGCAGCAGCGCGTGTCCGTCGCGCGCGCCTTCGTCAACAACCCCCGCATCCTGTTGTGCGACGAGCCGACGGGCAACCTCGACCCGTCCACCTCGGTCGGGATCATGAAGCTGCTCGACCGGATCAACCGCACCGGCGCCACCGTGGTCATGGCGACCCACGACCAGCACATCGTCGACTCGATGCGCCGCCGCGTGATCGAACTCGAGAACGGCGTGGTCGTCCGCGACCAGTCCCGCGGCGTCTACGGCTACGCCGGCTAGCTCCGCCGAAAGGCGCACCGGCCGTCCGCGGTCGTCGGCGCCGGCCAGGCACGTCCCCGCACGAACTCGCCCCCAGCCCGGGGCGCGAATCCCGACAAGGACTGCGCATGTCCGCGCGTTGGCGCTACATCCTGCAGGAGGCCCTCATCGGCCTCCGGCGCAACCTGATGATGACCGTCGCGGTGATCCTGTCGGTCACGGTCTCGTTGACGCTGCTCGGGGCCAGCCTGCTGCTCTCGGAGCAGGTGGAGCTGGCCACCGACGACTGGGTCGGCAAGGTCGAGGTCTCGATCTTCCTGTGCGACGGGCGGACCTGCCCCGAGATCACCCCCGAACAGCAGCAGCAGCTGCGCGAGGACCTCGAGGCGCAGCCGGTCGTCGCCGAGGTGTTCTTCGAGTCGAAGGAGGACGCCTATGCCCGCTTCCGCGAGCTGTTCCGGGACCAGCCCAACCTGGTCGAATCGGTCGACCCCGACGTGCTGCCGGCGTCGTTCCGGGTCCGGCTCGAGAACCCGCAGCTGTTCAACGTCATCGCCGAGCAGTTCGAGGCCTACCCGGGGGTCGAGGAGATCGTCGACCAGCGCCAGGTGCTCGACCAGTTCCTGCGGTTCACCAACGTCATCCGCAACGCCGCCCTGATCGTGGCGGCCATCCAGCTCATCGCGGCCGGCGTGCTGATCGCCAACACCATCCGTGTCGCGGCCTTCGCCCGCCGCGAGCAGACCTCGGTCATGAAGCTGGTCGGCGCCAGCAACTGGTACATCCGGCTGCCGTTCGTGCTCGAGGGCGTGTTCGCCGGGATGATCGGCGCCTTCGTGTCGTGGGGGCTGTTGTACGCCTCGGTACCGCGGGTGGCGGGACAGCTCTCGCGCGACATCGAGCTGATGCCGTTCATCGGCGCCACCGAGGTGATCGCGGTCGGGCCCTGGCTGCTCGCCGCCGGCGCCGGCATCGCGGCCTTCTCCTCGGTCGTGGCGCTCCGCCGCTTCCTCGACGTGTGACGCGACGCACGACGACTTGAGTCGATCGGCGACCGGCCGACCTGTCTGCCGAGGGAGCTGGCACCAGCTGTTGTTGTAATTACCTGCCGGTGTTAGCGTGGCTCCGTCGTCCGCCTACCGAGGTCGTGACCGTGTCGTGGCGTTTGCGTCGGCTCGTCGCGGGGACGACCGCGTTGCTGCTGATGCTGCCCGCGGTCGCCACCGCGCAGACGGACGCGCTCGAAGCGGAGCTTCGCGACCGTGCGCAGGCCCGCGAGCAGGTCGAGGAGGACCTGCAGGAGGTCGCCCTCGCCGAGAGCGCGGCCCAGCGCCGGTTGCGCGAGGCGCAGGAGGCACTCGACGCGGCCGAGGCCGAGCTCGCCGCCCGCGAGCAGGAGCTGGCCGAGGCGCGTGAGCGGCTCGCGGCCGCCCGTGACGAACTGGCCGCCGCGACGTCGCGGGCCGCCGAGGCGCACGAGCGCTACCTCGAGGCGACGCAGGCGCTGGAGGAGACCGAGCTCGACCTCGCGCACCGGCAGGGGCAGCTCGACGCCCGCATCCGCGCCGCGTTCAAGTACGGGCAGGTGTCGTTCGCCGAGGCGTTCACCGGGGTCCGCGACATCGCCGACTTCCTCAACTCCTCGACCTACGTCGGGCGGGTGATGGAGAACGACCGCACCCTGGTCCAGCAGGTCGTCGAGCTGCTCGAACTCGCCGGCAGCCACCGCGCCGACGCCCATCGGCTGCGCCTCGAGGCGACGCGCGAGGCGGAGGTCGCGGCCGCCGCCGAGGCCGCCGCCGCCGCGGCGACCGCGCAGGTCGCCGCCGCCACGGCCGACCAGCGGCGGCTGACCGCCGAGGTGGATCAGCGTCGCGCCGCCCAGCAGGTCGCCCTCGAGGGGCTGCGCGAGGACAAGGCGTCGCTCGAGGGGCACCTGGCCGGTCTGGACGCCGAGTCGGGTCGGATCGAGCAGCAGCTGGCCGAGATCGCCCGACAGCAGGCCGCCGAGGCCGAGCTGCGGCGCCTCGAGGAGGAGCGGCGCCAGGAGGAGGAACGCCAGCGCCTCGAGGAGGAGGAACGCAAGCGTCGCGAGGAGGCCGCCAAGCGTCCCGTCGATAGCGGCGACGACGACGCAGCGGCGCCCGGCGCCACCCCGTCACCCGCGCCGTCGCCCTCGCCGACCCCTTCGCCTGCGCCCGAGCGCGCCGGCAACTGGGTGCGTCCGGTGACCGGCGCGTTGACGTCGCCCTTCGGTCCGCGCTGGGGTCGCAACCACAACGGGGTCGACCTGGCCGGCGGTGTCGGCGCCAGCGTGGTCGCCTCGCGCGACGGATTGGTCGTGCACGTGACCTCGAGCTGTCACCCGAGCAGTTCCTGGGGGTGCGGCGGCGGGTTCGGCAACTACGTCACGATCGCCCACGCCGACGGCATGGCGACCGTCTACGCCCACCTGTCGGCCGTGTCCGTCGTGGTCGGTCAGAACCTGGCGGCGGGCCAGGGCGTCGGTCAGGTCGGCAACTCGGGCAACAGCTACGGCTCACACCTGCACTTCGAGGTGCGCGAGGGCGGGGTGCCGCGCGACCCGTGTGGCTACATCGGCTGCTGAATCGTCCCGGCGTCGGCGCCGCCGCGCCCGCTACGCTGGCCGGTCATGGCTGCCACCAAGAACAAGGGCACCGGTGGCGACGGCACGAAGCTGATCGTCAGCAACCGGCGGGCCCGCTTCGACTACCACCTCGACGACCGGTACGAGGCTGGCCTCGTGCTGCTCGGCACCGAGGTGAAGTCGCTGCGTGGCGGCAAGGGCTCGCTGGTCGAGGCGTGGGTCAAGGTCGAACGCGACGGCGATGCGTGGCTGATGCAGGCACACATCCCCGAGTACGAGTTCGGCAACCGCAACAACCACGACCCCGTCCGTCCCCGCAAGCTCCTGCTGCACCGGCGCGAACTCGACCGGTTGCACAAGGAGGTGGCGACCCAGGGCGTCACGCTGGTGCCGACCCGGCTGTACTTCAAGGGCGGCAGGGCCAAGCTCGAGTTCGCGGTCGGCAAGGGCAAGAACGTGGCCGACAAGCGGCAGACCGCGAAGAAGCGTGACGCGCAGCGCGAGATCGAACGGGCGCTGAAGTCGCGTCGCTGACGGCCGACGGGCCCAGGAAATGGCGCCGCCCGTGCGTGGCGGCGCGGGGGCCGTCGGTGATCTTCCGGTCACCGAAACCTGCGCCCCGCAGGGCCGCCGAGTTACACTGATCGGCCCGGCTCCACCGGATGCGGTGGAATCGGTTGAGAACTGCAGAGCGTCGATCGCGCTACATCACCAATTTTCCTGCCTGGGGCTGATGCGGTTTCGACCGTGGTCAGGCCGTTGCCAGGGGAGCGTGCCGAGGGTGCTCACGCGACCTCGCTAATCACGCGTGGGAACCATCAAGTGCCAACGACAACGAATTGGCCCTCGTAGCCTAAACAGCTACGACGATCCGCCCCTGACGCCTCGTAGGGGGGCCGGATCGACATCACGAGGCTCCACCTCGGGACTTCGACCGTCGAGCGTCCGAGGAACATCCTGAGACGGTATGGATGCAGAGGCTGTCTGGCCCTGGAGCACTGCATCCGAGATCATCCAGGACCTACGCACGTAGAGCCCCGAGCTTCGGGATCGCGGGACCCGGGTTCGACTCCCGGCAGCTCCACCACCCACCACCCCAAGCTTGCAAGCTCGTGGAATGAATGCACCTCCGCAGCCGTCGCAAGGACGGTTGCGAGGGGAGAGGCGACCGGCCGCACGCCACCAAGGGCGTGCCGGAACGGGTCCTGTCCATGCCTTCATCCCACGGAAACAAGGGCGCGATCGACGCCTGCCAGACGAGACCCCGCCGAACATCGGCGGGGTCTCTGTCGTGCAGGGCGGCTCGGCCTCGGGAGCCGGCCGGTCAGCCACGCATGCTCGCGGCGAGTCGCGCCAGCCCCTCGTCGAACGACACCCGCGGTGCCCAGCCGAGCGCCGCACGGGTCCCACGCTGGTCGAACCAGTGGGCGGTGGCGAGCTGCTCGGCGAGGAACGCCGTCATCGGTGGGTCGTCCTCGCGTCCCAGAAGCTCCCACCCGAGCTCGACGAGCCGACCACCGCTCCACGCGACGCGGAAGGGCACCCGCCTGCGGGGCGCGGGAACCCCGGCTGCCGCGCAGATGGCTGCCAGCACGTCGCCTACGGGGCGGGGCTCGCCGTTGGTGACCACGAAGGCGCGGCCGTGCACGTCCTCGGCGCGGTCGAGGGCGGCCAGCGTCGCGTCCACCGCGTTGTCGACGTAGGTGGTGTCGATCAGCGCGGCCCCGTCGCCGATCAACGCGAGTCGTCCAGCACGGGCGCGGGCGACGACGCGGCCGATCAGCTGCTGGTCGCCCGGCCCCCACACCAGGTGCGGACGGATCGCGACGACCGCGAGCCCCTCGGCGTCCGCGGCCAGGGCGAGCCGCTCGCCCGCGGCCTTGGTGCGCGCGTAGTGGCCGCGGGCATGCTCGGGGTCCGCGGGTGCCGCCGGCGCCCCGACGAGCGAGCGTCCGACGTGCGCGACCGACGGTGACGAGACGTACACGAAGCGCCGCACGCCGGCCTCGCGGGCCGCGTCCACCACCACGGACGTGCCGCCGACGTTGACGTCCTCGAACGCCGCCGCCGTACCCACGACCCCCACCCGCGCCGCGAGGTGGACGACGGCGTCGTGCCCGGCGACCGCCTCCGCGACCACCGCACGGTCGGTGACGTCCCCGCGCACGCAACGGAACGGGCCGGCGACGGCGCGGCGTTGCAGCGTCGTCACCTCGTCCCCGCGTGCCGCCAGCGCGCCCGCGACCGCACGGCCGTAGAAGCCACTCGCCCCGGTCACCAGCACCCTCACGACGTCCTCACGGAGCGGAGACGCGTTCGCCGGCGAGGAGCGAAGAAGCCCAGGCCGCGACCGCGGTGCGGTCGATCTTCGAGTTGTGCCGGATGTCCACCGGGATGCGCGGCAGGGTCAGGACCGCCGCGACGGGCACGTCGACCGCCGTTCTCACCGCGTCGGTCAGCGGGCGTGGCGCCAGGCCCGCGCGTCGGGCGGGCGGGTCGCTCTGCACGACCACCACCAGGTGCTGGGTCCCGACCGGTCCGACGCCGACCGCGGCCGCGAGCCGGACCCGCGTGCCGGTGGCGGCATCGACCAACTGCTCGACCCGCCGTTCGATGCCGACCGGCGTCACGACCCCGTCGGCCGTGACGATGACGTGGACGAGGCGGCCCTCGACCCACACCCGCCCCTGCGCGTCGAGGTGCCCGACGTCGCCGGTGCGGTGCCACCCCGTCGGCGCGGTGGATGCGACCTCGGTCGCCCACAGCCGGTCGTAGCGGTCCTTGACGTGGGCCGCCCGGACGCACAGCTCACCGGCGACCTCCACGTCGTCGGTCGGGATCGGCGCCGCGTCACCGGTCCGGTTGTCCAGCGGGGCGACCGCCACCTCGACGCCGGCCAAGGGTGTGCCGACGCACACTCCGTTGCCGTCGCCGGCCGCCTCGATTCCGGCCAGCGAGATGTCCGCGACCGGCAGGGCCTCGGTCATGCCGTAGGGGGTGTGCGCCTCCGCGCTCGGCAGCAGTTCCGTCAGCTCACGCAGCAGCTCGGGCGGTACGGGCGCGCCGGCGCTCAGCAGCAGGCGCACCCCCGCGAGGGCGGCCCGATGCGCCGGCGGGACGTCCTCGGCGGTGGCGCTGACGTTGACCAGCGCGGCCGGCGAGGCGAAGACCAGCGTGGCGTCGACCGCGGCGACCGCCTCGGCCAGCGCCGAGGCCGTCAACGTCGACGGTGCGGTGACGTCCATGTCGGGTACGGCGGAGGGAATCCCCATCGCCGGGCCGTACAGCGCGAAGGGCGCGAACGCCGCGACGAGACGATCGGCCTCACCGATGTCGTAGGCGGCGACCAGGGCGTCACGCTGGGCCTCGAGCTGCCGGTGCCGGTAGCCCACGCCCTTGGCGGGTCCGGTGGAACCGGACGTGAAGGCGACGGCGGCGTCGTCGTCGGCGTGCGGCGCCGGTGGGAGCGCGGCGTCACCGACGCTCGCCAACCGCGCTTCGCCCCGCTGCGCCAACCCGTCGAGGTCGGCGACCACCCGGGCGGCGGCCGCCAACGCGCGGGGCAGCGGCCCTGCGGCGATGCGTTGCCCCGGCCAGCGCAGCGCCAGCGCGCCGGCCAGCGCCCGCCGGACGCCGATCAGGTGTCGGGGCGCGGCGCTCCGCAGGGCGCTGGTCATGCCGCGCGGACCGAGGCCGGCGTCGACCAGCACGACCACGGCGCCGAGGCGCCAGCAGGCGTACAGCGCCGTGGCGAGGTCCCGGCCGGGTGGGACGACCAGCGCGACCCGGTCGCCCGGCTCGACGCCGAGGTCGGCCAGACCCGCGGCCACGGCGCGCACCCGCTGCGCCAGGGCGCCGAACGTGATCACGCGTGGCGCGTCCTCGACGTCGGGCCCGCGTGCGCCGCCGCGGGACGGCAGCTCGACGATCGCCGGGCGATCGGCGATCGTCGCGTCGTCGAGACGGGCCCAGACCGGGACGCGGGTGGAGCGGCTCGCATCGAACGTTCCGCCGCCGGCTCGACCGTCGTGGGGCGACACGTCGGCGCCTTCGCCGCGGCGGGTCGTCGCGACGAAGGCGCGCAGATGGGCGGCCACCTCGAGGTCCTCAGGGGTGAGGTGGCTGGCACGGCCGTCGCGGTGGACATGGGCGTGCGGGAGTCGGGCCTCGAGGTCGTGGAGGTAGCGGTCGCCGAACACGGGGTCGCCGCCCCCCCAGAGCAGCAAGGTCGGAACCTCGGCGAGCGCATCGAGACCCTCGGCGATGCCGTCGAGCACGGGCGCGGTCGGGTGATCGGGCTCGAGCGGGATGTCGCGCACGAAGGCGGCGACGCCGCGGCGGTGCGCGGCGGTCGGGTAGGGCGCCGCATAGGCGTCCCGTACGGCACGGTCGCCGCGGACGCTGGAGAGCACGGTGGCGCCGCGGACGAACGTGGACGTGCGCTCGCACACGTTGGTGAGCAGCCCCCGGGACCGCGCGAGCGCGATCAGGCGTGGGGCGGCGGCACCCTCGGGCTGGTGCACCGCGGTGTTGGTGAGCACGACGCCGGCGAGCTGGGACTGGTGCCCGAGGGCCCAGCCGAGCGAGACCGGCCCGCCCCAGTCGTGGGCGACGGTGACGACGGGGCCGGTCAGCTCCAGGGCAGCGGTCAGTCCAGCGAGGTCCGCGACCCGGTCGCCAAGCCGTCGGTCGACCCCGGTGCGCTCGGAGTACCCCATCTCGAGCTGGTCGACGGCCAGCACCCGCCAGCCCGGGGGCGGTGCGGCCAGGACGTGCCGCCACAGGTATGACCACGTCGGGTTGCCGTGGATGCACAGCAGCGTGCCGCGCGGAGCGGGACCGCCGGGTGCATGGGTGTCGAGGACGTGCCAGGTCCGCGGGACGCCGTGGGCATCGACGGCCTCGACCAGACGCGACCAGGCCGGGTCGAGGCCGGGCAGGTCGGTGGGTGGCATGCGGGCGGGGATGTTCGTCCCTGCGATCACCACAGCAATTCGAGCGCGGTCGTGTTGATGCCCGAGCCGATGCCGGTCAGCAGCACGCGGTCCCCGCCACGAATCTCGTCCTGGTGCAGCGCGAGCGTGGTGGGGATCGAAGCGGGGCCGATGTTGCCGCGCGTCGGGAAGCTGAGCGGGGCCTTGTCGGGGTCGATGCCGAGCCGCTTCTGCATCGCCGTCGTGTGGACGGCCGACACCTGGTGCATGATGTAGTGGTCGAGCGCACCCCAGTCCCAGCCGTTGCGTTCGGCGGCCGTCCAGGTCTGCTCGGCGACATCCAGGCCCGCCTCGAGCAGCGCGGCCGTGTCGGTCGTCATTCCGTCGAGGTCACCGACGCACAACAGCCGGTGCTCGCTGCCGGCGCGCGCCTCCCCGCCGAGGAGCCGGTGACCTTCGGGATGTGCGTCGCTGCGGCCGAGCACCATCGCCGCACCGCCCGAGCCCAGGGTCAGGGACGCGAACTCGGCGAACAGCTGCTCGACCGTGACGTCGGGGCCTTCCAGCCGCTGCAGCGTCCGCTCCTGCGTGTACCGGCTGCCCTCGCCGTCGACGATCAGCGCATACTCGATCTGTCCCGCGTCGATCATCATGGCGGCGAGGTTCATGCCGTTGATGAAGCCGAGGCAGGCGTTGGCGAGGTCGAAGTTGAGGCAGTGCGAACCGAGTCCCAGATCGTGGTGCACGGCGACGGCGGCCGAGGGCTCGAGGTGGTCGCGCGACACCGAGGTGTCGATCAGCAGCCCGATGCGTTCGCGGTCGATGCCGGCGGCCTCGATGGCGGCTTCGCCGGCCGTCGCGGCGACGGTCGAGAACAGCGTGCCCTCCGGCCACCAGCGGCGTTCGACGATGCCGGCGAGGTTCTCGAGCAGGCCGGGACGCACCCCGAGGCGCTCATAGGTCTCGGCGAGCCGTTCGTCGAACATCGCCGAGGTCGCGATCTCCGGAGCGTCGGCCACCTCGACCGACAGGACCGACGTGTGCTCGTGACGGAGGGTCGCGTTGCCGTGTGGGTTCATGCGGGTGCCTCGTGGCGCTCGTGGACGGTGACGACCGGAGTTGCCGCGTCCGATGTCGGGCGGTGACGGTGCGGTACCGCACCGTTCGGACCCGGCCGGTCCGAGCGATGGGAACCAGGGACGATACGTGCGCAGACGCGACGCGTGCTGCCGACGAAAGCCGAGGTCGTTTCGGACGTAACCCGTTGACCTCCGCCCGACGCCCCGGAACTCCGGCTCCCGCGCGCGAGAGACCAGCGCCGGGGGAAGGATCACGCGGCCTGGAAGGAGCGCTTGGCCAGGCCCATCCAGAAGCCGTCGACCACCTGCTCGGGCGGGGACTCGGGGTCGGACGCGGCGCCGAGCGTGACGAACATCGGCGCGAAGTGCTCGACCGTTGGGTGGGCGTAGGGCATGCCGGGGGCGCGGTCGCGGAAGGCGGCCAGCGACTCGACGTCGCCGCGGGCGAGCGCCTCGCCGGCCCAGGCGTCGAACTCGCGCGACCATCCAGGTGGCGGTGCGCCGGGGGAGACCCAGTGCTCGCGCGTCAGGAACGGCAGCCCGTGCGTGGTGAACCCCGACCCGACGATCAGCACGCCCTCGTCGCGCAGCGGTCGCAGGCGCTCCCCGAGGTCCAGCAGGCGTGCGGGATCGAACGTCGGCAACGACATCTGCAGCACGGGGATGTCGGCGTCGGGGTACATGACGCTGAGCGGCACGTAGGCGCCATGGTCGAGGCCGCGGGACGGCGCCCGCGCCACCTGCTCCGTCCGCGGCAGCAACCCCTCGATCCGGTCGGCGAGCTCCGGGGCGCCCGGAGCGGCGTAGGTCGCCTCGTAGTAGCGACGCGCGAACCCGCCGAAGTCGTGCAGAAGTGGGACGGTCTCGGTCGCGCCGAGCATCAGCGGAGCCGACTCCCAGTGCGCCGACACGATCAGGATCTGTCGCGGCCGCGGCAACGCGTCGGCCCACGTGCGCAGTTGGGCGGTCCACAGCGCGTCGTCGACCAGCGGCGGCGCACCGTGGCTGAGGTACAGCGCCGGCATCGGCGTGTCGGATCGGTCGGCCATGGAGAGCCTCGGCGTTCGGTGGCGGTCGTGGGCGTAAGTTGAAGCTTCAACAAAAGTACGGCGCCGGAGGGGCCGGATCAAGCCCGTTGCTACGGTTCGGCCATGGCCGAGCCCCGGTGGTTGACCGACGACGAACAGCGCGCCTGGCGTGGCCTGGTCTCGGTGGTGCTGCGCCTACCGGGCGCGCTCGAGAGCCAGCTGCAGCGCGAGGCGGACCTGTCGCACTTCGAGTACTGGGTGCTGGCGCTGCTGAGCGAGGCGGACGGGCGTGCACGCCGGATGCGTGACCTGGCGCAGTTGGCCAACGGCTCGTTGTCCCGGCTCTCGCACGTGGTGACCCGGCTCGAGCGACGTGGCTTCGTCGCCCGCGAGCCCGCACCCGACGATGCCCGCAGCACCCTCGCCGTCCTCACCGACGCCGGGTACGCGCAGGTGGTGGCCACCGCCCCCGGTCACGTCGCCACAGTGCGCGCCCTGGTCTTCGACGCGCTGGCCGGGCGTGACGTCGCCGACCTCGAACGCATCTGCGACGCCCTGGTGGCCTCGCTCGACGCGCACACGGGCCCCCGGGCGGGGTGAGCCGGCGTCAGCGGCGCCGGCGCACCAGCAGTGCGGCCGAGGCGATGCCTCCGACCACCGCCGCAGCCGTGCCCGCGAGCGCGAGATAGCCCGCGCCGGCCAGCGAGACCTCCGTGCACGCCCGTGTGCGCACGCAGGGATCGAGCAGGGCGGTGATGACGGCGGCCGTCACCAGCAGCCCGCCGAGCAGCGCGAGCCCCCAGGCCAGCCACATCGCCGGTGACGGACGCTCGAGCCTTGCCTGCCGCTCCATCCTGGTCCCCGTCTCATCGGCAGCACCGCGAGCGCAAGGTAGCTGCGACGGCGCACACGAGGTATCCGGCCGCGTCGTCACCGCACCCCCCGCGGGCGTACATGGCCACAAGAACACGGCCGCCTGCCGGGACCAGGGACCTACCTCCGACCGCGGTCGTAGGTCAGGATGGGGTCACCAATCACGGGGGTTCCCGCCTGTGTCCGACCGCGCAGTTGGCCGGATACCGCCTCCCGGGCAGTGGGCTGCGACAGCCACCGTCCAGAGGATGGCGGGGGCACGTCGACCCGCCCGCCGAGGTGGGGGACGCTTTCCCCAGCACATCCCAGCCGCGTCTGGCTGGGGCCCCTGACCAAGGAGAACGAACACATGCTGCTCCGTAAGCGCTTCCTGTCCCTCGCCGCGGTTGCCGGCCTCGCCTTCGCCGGCGTCGCCTGCGACGACGGTGGCACCACCGACACCGGTACCGACACCGGCACCACCGAGGACACCCTCGGCGACACCGGTACCACCGATGACACCCTGGGCGACGACGCCACCGGCGACGACACCATGGGCGAAGAGGACACGCTCGAGGGCGAAGACACCCTCGAGGACACCGAGGGCGACAGCTGATCGTTCGCCACTGAAACCTCCGGCACCCACCGCCAGGCGCGGTGGGTGCCGTCTTTTCTGCGGTCAGTCCGGCAGGAGCCGGCGTGCCAGCGAGCGCACCTCGTCGGCGTCGGCGCCCGCGGCCGTCGGCGCGTGCATCTTCGCGTGGTCGTCCCCGACCCGCAGCGGCAACAACTCGTCGCCGTCGAGGGTCACGACCGACCCCCCGGCCTCGCGCACCAGCAGGGTGCCGGCGGCGATGTCCCACACGTGCGGGATGACGGCCACCGACGCCGCCGCGACGCCCTCGGCCACGATCGCGAGATCGAGCGCGGTCGAACCCATCACGCGCGGGTTGAGTGCGACGCCGGCCTGGCGCGCCCGCCGCGCCGTGCCCGTCGTGAGCATGACCGGCACGTGCGCCATGGTGGTGTCGTCCCACGCCACGAGTTCGCGCACCCGGATCGGGATGCCGTTCCGCCGGGCGCCCTCGCCGAGGGCCGCCTCGTAGCGGTGACCGAGCGCGGGCGCGTCGATCGTGGCGAACACGACCTCGCCGCGGTACGCCAGTGCGACCGACACGCACCAGTACGGCAGCCCGGCCGTGAAGTTGGAGGTGCCGTCGATGGGGTCGAGGATCCAGCACCACTCGGTGTCGGGGACGACCGTGTCCTGTTCCTCGCTCAGCACGCCGTGGTCGGGCAGCGCTGCGGCGATCGCGGCCTGCAGGCGGGCATCGACCTCGTGGTCGAGCGCGGTGACCGGGGTGCCGTCGGACTTGGCGTCGGGCGCGACGTTGCCGCTGGAGGTGAGCAGTTCCTCGGCGAGGCCGTCGAGGGCGGGGTGCAGCACCGCGCGGGCGCGCTCGACCACCTGGCGCACGTCGTGGGGCAGCGGCGGCACGGGACTCCTCGGCACGGATCGCGCCACCCTATCCGGCCGGGACACCGCACCTGGCCGGGCGGCAGGGCCGACGGCGTTCGCGTCCGGGGCTACCGCACCGTAACTTACGGGCTCGTAGCCGACCTTCGAGCCCCGAGGGAACCCCGTGTCCACACTCGCGACGCCCCGCCCCGAGCCCACCGTCCGTGGCGTCGAGCTCGCCCCGCCCCGCGCGGTGCGCTGGCAGCGCTTCTCCATCCTGTTGATCGTCGCCCTGCCGCTGGTGGGGCTCGCCGCCGCCATCTCCTGGGGCTGGGGCCGCGGGGTCGGCGCGGTCGACCTCGGCCTGCTGCTGGGCTTCTACGTCTTCACCGGGCTCGGGATCACCGTCGGATTCCACCGGCTGCTGACCCACCAGAGCTTCCGGGTCCCGCAGTGGGTGCGCGTGCTGTTCGCCGTCGCCGGCTCCATGGCCATCCAGGGCAGCGTGATCGACTGGGTCGCGACGCACCGCCGCCACCACGCCTATTCCGACCGCCCCGGCGACCCACACTCGCCGCACGTCGACGCCGGTGACGGGCTCGTCGGGCTGCTCAAGGGCCTGTGGTTCGCCCACACCGGCTGGTTGTTCTCGCCCGAGCGCACCGTGCAGCAGGCCTGGGCGCCGGACCTGCTCAAGGACCCCGCCATGGTGCGGGTCAACAAGCTGTTCCCGTGGCTGCTGGCCGCGTCGTTCGTCGCGCCCGCGGTCCTCGGCGGCCTGCTGACGATGTCGTTCGCCGGCGCCCTCACCGGCTTCCTCTGGGGCGGGCTCGTGCGCATCTTCCTGCTCCACCACGTCACCTGGTCGATCAACTCGATCTGCCACGTCTTCGGTACCCGCCCCTGGGCGGCCCACGACGAGAGCCGCAACAACCCGGTGATGGCGCTGCTCGGCTTCGGTGAGGGCTGGCACAACGGTCACCACGCCTTCCCGGCGTCCGCGCGACACGGGCTGCGATGGTGGGAGTTCGACGTCTCGTGGGTCGTGATCCGCACGATGCAGGTGCTCCGCCTCGCGCGCGACATCAAGCTGCCCTCCACCACGCAACTCGAACGGCGGTCGCGCACGGGCGCGTAGCCGGCCCGCCGACGCCGGGCGGTAGGTTGGCCGGCCACGTCCCCGAGGAGCGCGTGTGACCACGGCCAGGCGGGTGCGGATGGCCGCACCGCAGCGACGCGAGCAGTTGATCGGCGTCGCGCGGTCCGTCTTCGCCGAACGCGGCTACCAGGGCGCGGCCATCGAGGAGATCGCCGACCGCGCCGGGGTGTCCAAGCCGGTGGTCTACCAGCACTTCGGCGGCAAGGAGGGCCTGTACGCCGTCGTGGTCGACCGCGAGGTCCAGCGCCTCACCAGTGCGATCGCGGGGTCCTTCGACGCGGTGCACCCGCGACTGGTCGCCGAGTCGGCCGCCGAGGCGTTCCTGAGCTACATCGAGGAACACGAGGACGGCTTCCGGGTGCTGGTCCGTGACGCCCCCGTCGGCGCCAGCGACGGCACGCTGGCCTCCGTCCTCGACGACGTCGCCGTCCGCGCCGAACGCCTGCTCGTCGACGAGTTCGGCGAGCGCGGCTTCGACGAGAACACCGCGCCGATGTACGCGCGCATGCTGGTCGGTGCGGTCGCCCTGGTCGGCGAGTGGTGGCTCGAGGTCCGCGAGCCGCCCCGCGAGGTCGTCGCGGCCCACGTCGTCAACCTGCTCTGGAACGGGCTGCGGCACCTCGAACACGCCCCCACGACGCTCCTGCGCGCCGAGCGTCGCAGCCGACGCACGGTGGAGGACGAGATATGAGCACCACGACCCGCACCCCGCTGGTGGCCCGGATGCGCGGCTTCGGCACCACCATCTTCAGTGAGATGACCGCGCTCGCGCAGGCACACGGCGCCGTCAACCTCGGCCAGGGATTCCCCGACGAGGACCCGCCTGCCGCCATGGTCGACGCCGCCGCGCAGGCCATGCGCGACGGGCACAACCAGTACGCGCCCGGTCCCGGCGTCCCACCGCTGCGCCAGGCGATCGCCCGCCACCAGCGCCGCTTCCACGACCTCGCCTACGACCCCGACGACGAGATCAGCGTCACGTTCGGCGCCACCGAGGCGCTGGCCGCGACGTTGCTGGCCGTCTGTGACCGCGACGACGAGGTGCTGGTCCTCGAGCCGACCTACGACGCCTACACCGCGGTGCTGGCCCTCGTCGGTGCGGTCGAGGTGCGCGTCCCGCTGCGGGCGCCCGCCTTCGCGCTCGATCTCGACGCGTTCGATGCCGCCATCACGCCCCGCACCCGGGCCGTGATCCTCAACACCCCGCACAACCCGACCGGCACGGTCCTCGGCCCGGACGAACTGGACCGGATCGCCGCGCTGTGCGTCGAGCACGACCTGGTCGCGATCACCGACGAGGTGTACGAGCACCTGGTCTTCGACGGCGTGCACGTCCCGCTGGCGTCGCGGCCCGGGATGCGCGAGCGGACGGTCACGATCTCGTCGGCCGGCAAGACCTTCTCGTGCACCGGATGGAAGGTCGGCTGGGCGTGTGCCCCGCCGGCGCTCACCAGCGCGCTGCGCACCACCAAGCAGTTCCTGTCGTTCTCCGGCGGCACGCCCCTGCAGCACGCGGTCGCCGTGGGTCTGGACGCCGGCGACGACGTCTACGACGCGGTGCGTGCGTTGCACCGCTCGCGCCGTGACCGGCTGGTCGACGGGCTGGTCGCCGGCGGCTGCCAGGTGGCACGACCGGCCGGCGGCTACTTCGTCACGATGGACGTCCGCGACCTCGGCCACGACGACGGCGAGGCATTCTGCCGCTGGGCCCCCGAAGCGCTCGGCGTGGCCGCCGTGCCCGTCAGCGCGTTCGTCCACGACGCGGACGCGACGGTCCGGCCGCTGATCCGCCTCGCGTTCTGCAAGCCCGAGTCGCGCATCGACGAGGGGGTCGAACGCCTCCTCCGTGCCCGCTCGCACACGTCCGCAGGAGGACGCCCATGAGGGTCGCCGCGGTCCAGCACGACATCGACTGGGAGGACCGGGACGCGACGTTGCGCCGCCTCGACGGCCGGGTCGCCGCCGCCGCGGCAGGTGGCGCGACGCTGGTGTCGTTCACCGAGATGTTCGCCACCGGGTTCTCGATGAACACCCACCACACCGCCGAAGGGCAGGACGGCCCGATCGTGGCGTGGATGATCGACCAGGCCGCCCGGCACGGCGTCTGGGTCGCGGGTTCGCTGGCCATGCAGGACCCGGGCGGGGACCTGCCGGTCAACGCGCTGTGCGTGGTCTCGCCCGACGGGGCCGTCCACCGCTACGACAAGCTGCATCCCTTCAGCTACGCGGGGGAGCACGAACGGTTCGGTGCCGGCCGCGAGTTCGTCACCGTCGACATCGACGGCGTGCGGGTGACCCTGTTCGTCTGTTACGACCTGCGGTTCGCCGACGAGTTCTGGGCCTGCGCCCGCGACACCGACGCCTACCTCGTGGTCGCGAACTGGCCGGCTGCGCGTCGCCACCACTGGCGGGCGCTGCTCGACGCCCGCGCCATCGAGAACCAGGCCTACGTCGTCGGCGTGAACCGGGTCGGCAGCGGCGGCGGGCTCGACTACACCGGCGACAGCCGCATCGTCGACCCGCTCGGTGAGGTCCTGGCCGCCGGCGCCGGCGCCGAGACGATCCTGTACGCCGACCTCGACCCCGACGTGGTCGCCCGGGTGCGCGCCGACCTGCCCTTCCTGCCCGATCGCCGCACCGGCTGACGCCGACTCCGAGGACATCCATGCACGTCGCCCTGGTCACCGCTGCCTCCGGACCCGACTTCATCGCCGAGGTGGACGCCCCGCTGGCCGCCGCGCTGCGCACCCGTGGCGTCGAGGTCCACGAGCCGCGGTGGGACGACACCGCCGTCGACTGGGGTGCGTTCGACCTCGCCGTCGTGCGCACCACCTGGGACTATCCCGGGCGGCGGAAGGCGTTCGTCGCCTGGGCCGAGTCGACCGCGGAACGCACGCGGCTGCTCAACTCTGCCGACGTGCTGCGCTGGAACACCCACAAGTCCTACCTGCTCGAACTCGAGGAACGCGGCGCACCGGTCGTGCCGACGGCCTGGCTCGGCCGCGGCGACGAGGTCGTGCTCGACGACCTGCTGGCGTCGCGTGGCTGGGACCGGGCGGTCGTCAAGCCGGCGGTCGGGGCCGGCGCGAGCGGCCTGGCCCGGGTGCGTCGCGGTGAACCCGGCGGCCAGGACCACCTCGATGCCGAGGTGGCCGCCGGCGACGTGCTCGTGCAGCCCTACCTGCCGGCCGTCGAGACCCGCGGCGAGCTGTCGGTCGTGGTCGTCGAGGGCGAGATCAGCCACGCCGTCCGCAAGACGCCCGACGACGGCGAGTTCCGCATCCACGAGGAGTTCGGCGGCCGCCACCACGTCGAGGACCTCGACGTGGACACCGCCGCCCTGGCCCGTTGGATCGTGGAGTCGACCGGTCACGACCTGCTGCTGGCGCGCGTCGACCTGATCGAGGACGAGCTCGGGCAGCCGCAACTGGTCGAGCTCGAGGCCACCGAACCCGACCTCTACCTGCGCCTGCACCCCGAGGCGGCCGACCGGGTCGCCGACGCCATCGTGCGTCGAGCTGAGGACGCCACCCGTCCGACCTCCGCCTGACCTGCGAACCTGTCGGGGCCGGTACGCCGGCACGACGTCGACCAGGAGCGCTACCCGTGCGGATCGCGATCACCGGCGCAACCGGACTTCTCGGCGGGGCGTTGACCGCCTCCCTGCGCGACGACGGTCACCAGGTCGTCCGGGTGACCCGCTCGCGCGAGCAGGCGGACGCCGGCGACGTCGTCTGGGACCCGGCCGGCGACACCATCGACGCGGCCGGCCTCGAAGGGCTCGACGGCGTGGTCCACCTCGCCGGTGAACCGATCGGCGACGCGCGCTGGTCCGATGCCACCAAGCGACGGATCCGCGACAGCCGGGTGCAGGGGACGGGGCTGCTCTCCCGAACGCTGGCGTCGCTGTCGACGCCGCCACCCGTGCTGCTGTCGGCGTCGGCCGTCGGCTACTACGGCGACCGCGGGGACGAGATCCTCACCGAGGACTCCACGCCCGGCGACGACTTCCTGGCGCGGGTGTGCCGGGACTGGGAGGCGGCGGCGGCCCCCGCGCGCGCCGCCGGCATCCGGGTCGTGCACCCGCGCACCGGCGTCGTCCTCGCCGCGGATGGGCCGCTGATCGACAAGATCGAGTTGCCCTTCAAGCTCGGCATCGGCGGCAAGGTCGGTCGAGGGCGGCAGTACGTGCCCTGGATCGCGCTGCGCGACCACGTCCGCGCGCTGCGGTTCCTCCTCGACCATGACCTCGAGGGGCCGGTCAACCTCACGGCGCCCGAGCCGGCCACCAACGCGCAGCTGACCACGGCGCTCGGCGAGGTCATGCGGCGTCCGACGGTGCTGCCGATCCCGACCTTCGCGGTGACCGCCCTGTACGGCGAGATGGGACGCACGCTGGCCACCGTCAGCCAGCGGGCCCGGCCGGCGCGGCTGCTCGAGGCCGGCTTCACGTTCGAGCACCCGGACCTGCGCGACGCGCTCCGGCTCGCCCTGGACCGTTCCGCCGCCGCTTGACCGACGTCGCGGCCGACGGTGCCCCCGAGGCCCGATTCGGTGTCGCCCGACCGCCTCTGGCAGGCTGACGACCATGCGTGTCCTACTGCTCACCTGGGAGTACCCGCCGCGGGTCGTCGGCGGGCTGGGCCGCCATTGCGTCGCCCTGGCCCGCAACCTGGTGGCGCGGGGCCACGAGGTCCACGTCGTCACGCGCGACCATCCCGAGGATCCCGCGCCCGCCGAGGAGTGGCTCGAGGGCGTGCACGTGGTCCGGGTGACCGAGGCGCCGCCGGTGATCCCGTTCGACGACCTGGTGCCGTGGGTCCTGGCGTTCAACAATCGGGTACAGGCGGCGGCCGCGAAGCTGGCCCGCCGCCACGACTTCGACGTCGTCCACGCCCACGACTGGTTGGTGGCCTACGCCGCGGCGGGGATCAAGGACGCCTTCGAGTTGCCGCTGGTGGCCACCGTCCACGCCACCGAGTACGGCCGTCACCAGGGCTGGTTGCCCGGCCCGATGAACAAGCTGATCCACCAGGTCGAGTGGTGGCTGACCTACGAGGCGCGTCGCGTCATCACCTGCTCCGACTACATGCGCGGCCAGGTCGAGGACATCTTCGCCCTGCCACCGGACAAGATCGACGTCGTGCCGAACGGCGTGGCCGTCCGCGACTTCGCGCTCCCCGCCACCGAGGTGGACGCCTTCCGCCGCACCCTGGTCGGGCCCCGGACCCGCATGGTGCTGTTCGCGGGCCGGCTCGAGTACGAGAAGGGGGTGCAAACCGTCCTCGAGGCGTTGCAGAACGTGCGGGGTGCCGTCGGCCCCGTGAAGTTCTTCATCGCCGGGATCGGCACCTACTCCGACGAACTGCGGCGACGCGTACGCGAGCTCGGCCTGCGGCGCCACGTGCACTTCACCGGCTTCCTCGAGGACCACGAACTGCGGCTGCACTACGCGGCCGCGGACGTCGCGGTCGCGCCCAGCATCTACGAGCCCTTCGGCCTGGTCGCCGTCGAGGCCATGGCGTGCGGCACGCCGGTCGTCGCCGGCGACACCGGCGGGCTCCGCGAGATCGTCGCCGGTGGCTCGGGCCTGAGCTTTCCGCCCCAGGACGCCGACGAGCTGGCCGCTGCGCTCGTCCGGGTGCTGACCGACGACGGGCTGGCGCAGCGGATGGTGGCCCGCGCCCGCCGCCGGATCGCCGACCGCTACGACTGGTCCTCGGTCGCCGCCGCCACCGTCGACGTCTATGGGCGGGCCGCCGACGAGGAGGCCGCCCTCGCCGGTCGTGAGCAGCGACCCGCGCTCCGGGCCCTCCTGCACGCCGCGCCGATCCTGGAGTTCGGCGAAGCCGCCGGCTGAGTGCCGGGCACCGCTACCGGGGTCAGCGCCCCGCGCCGGCGACGGCGCGCAGCACGTGCGGCAGGAAGCGGAACGGAAGGGGCGGCTGGGCCACGTCGAACGTGCCGGCCACGACGAGGTCGAGCTCCGGGCAGTGGAACGACCACGTGGCGGTCGAGCCGGTGTGACCCACGATCGGCGGGATCGCGAAGGTCGGCGACATCCAGCGCGCCGGTGCGTACCGCATCACGCCCAGCCCGTACTCGATGGGGAAGAAGATCCGGTTGCGGCGCTGCAGCATCCGGGGCCAGGTCGCCGGGTCCTCGAAGACCGCGCCCTCCACCACCGCCGTGAGGAAGCGCACCTGGTCCGCCAGCGTCGAGACGATGCCGCCGTCGGCGACCTGGTGGCGCAGTGCCCCCTGCGGCTGCAGCACGACGTCCCGGGCGAAGACGTGCACCTCCGGTTCGGCCGACGCCCCGGATCGTGGTGGATGCGGGTAGGACGAGGTGTCGTCGAGCCCGAGCGGCCCGAACAGCATCGTGTCGAACAACTCGCTCAGCGCCTGTCGGGTGCGCTGTTCCGCGACGGCCGCCAACAGCTGGTAGTTGGTGTCCGCGTACCGCGCCCGACGCTTCGGGGCGTCGAACGGCTGCGGGGGGAAGTGCGGCGTGAGCTCCTCGCGGACGATCCGCAGCACCTCACCGAAGGGCACCGGGGCGTCCTCGCCGGCCAACAGTCGGTCCTGTGCGCTCCGCCCACCCCGCGGCGCCTCCCCGTAGTAGTCGGGCAGGCCGGAGGAGTGGTCGAGCAGGTGCTCGACGGTGATCCGGTCGGTGTGATCGTCCTCGCCGATCACGTGCAGTCCGGCGGTCACCTCCGCCGGCAGCACGTCGACGATGCGTTCGTCGAGGGCGAGCCGGCCCTGCTCGACCAGCCGCAGCACCGTGACCGCGGTGAACAGCTTGGTGACGCTGGCGATCGGGTACCGCATCCGCGTCGTCACCGGCCCGCCCGCGACCGCGCCGGTGCCGTGCGCCCCCTCCCAGGACCACGATCCGTCGGTCCGGGAGACGGCGAGCAGGCCGTGCCGCACCCGCCGCCGGCGATCGACCGCGCGCTCGAGCAGCGTCTGCAGCCGGACGTCGAGCGCGCCGCTCACGTCGGTTCGTCGTGCGGCCACACCTGCCTCACTGTCGACGGCCGGGCAGCGAGCCTAGAGGTCGGCGAGGGTTCGCCAGGTGCCGAATCGGTCACGCGGTCCGCGGCGGCCGGTCGGCGACCTCGTCGGACACCGGGGCGACCCGGGTGGCGCGACCGTGCCCCATGGCGGTGGCGACCGCGGCGACGGTGGGATGGTCGGGCAGCTCCTCGACCTTCACCGGCAACGGCAGGGACCAGTTCTGGGGCCGGGCGTTGCGGTCGGTGCCGGGCACGTTGGGGCGCTCCGGGGTGGCCACCGCGTCGTCGAGCTGGGCGAGCACCAGCTGGTTGGGAGCGCTCGCAACGTGGCGGTGCAGCGCGACCGTCGCCTCGGCCGGTGACGCGTCCTCGGACAGACCGGTCGCGTCGCGGATCCGCTCGCGCAGCTGCGCGTGCCAGGCGTCGTCGGGCTCGTGGCCGAGCTCGGCCTGCATCTGCGCGTCGCGGCCGCTCCAGACCCCCGCGACCGTCGGCAGGTCGTGCGTGGACACCGACGCCAGCGCCTTGGTGCTCCACCTCTCCAACGGGTCGTCCTCGAACCACCACACCTGGTAGCGCAGCACGTCGCGGGCGTCGAGCTCCTCGCGGACGCCTTCGGGCACGGTGCCGAGGTCCTCGCCCACGATGAACGCGCCGGCGCGCTGCGACTCGAGCGCGAGGATGTCGAACAGGTCGTCGGTCGGCATCTTGACGTAGGCACCGTCTGCGGCCGTCCCTCCCGGCGGGATCCAGAACATCCGGAACAGGCCGAGGACGTGGTCGATGCGCAGGCCACCGACGTGACGCAACGCCGCCCGGACGGTGTCGATGAACGGCTCGTAGCGGGCGGCGCGCAGCTTCCACGGCACGAACGCCGGCAGGGTCCAGTTCTGCCCCTGCGGACCCAGCTCGTCGGGCGGCGCGCCGACGCTGACGCCGGTCGCCAGCACGTCCTGCCACGCCCAGGCGTCGGCGCCGTCGGGGTCCGCGCCGATGGGCAGGTCGCCGAGCAGCGCGAGCGGGGCGCCCGCCAGGCGCAGCTGCTCGTCGCACAGCCACTGCAACCAGGCGTGGAACCGGATGCGGTCGGCGTGCTCGCGGGTGAAGGTGAGCACGGCGTCGGCGGTGGGATGGCGGTACGCGGCGGGCCAGTCGCGCCAACCGCATCCGTGGTATTCGGCGAGCGCGCAGAAGGTCGCGAACACCGCCAGCGCGTCCCCACGGTCCTTGGCGAAGTACAGGAACGCGTCCTCGTCACCGGCGCCGTCGCGCTCGCGCCACACCCGCTCGAGCACACCCAGCTTCGCCTCGGCGACGCGGTCGCGGTCGATCGGACCGTCGTCGGTGAGCGCCCGTCCGGCCGCCTGCAGCTGCTCGAAATCGGCCAACGCCCGGGCGCCCGGGACCTCGTCGATCCTGAGGTAGAGCGGGTCGAGGAACCGGCGTGAGGTGGGGTAGTAGGGGCTGGTCTCGCGCGGGGCGACCGGGGTCACGGCGTCCAGCGGGTTGATCAGCATGGTCCCGGCGCCGATGTCGGCCGACCACGTCGCCAGGTGCCGCAGGTCGGCGAGGTCGCCGATGCCCCAACTCTGCGCGGACCGGGCGGCGTACAGCTGGACCGACCAGCCCCACCCGACGAGGTCGTCGGGCAGGTGGCAGCGGCCGGGGCTGACGATCAGGCGGCGCGGTTGCTCGTGTCCGCGGACCACCAGGTCGTGGTAGCCGGTCGGCACGTCCGCGGGGACCTCGCCGTCGATGGTGCGCCGGCCGCCGTCCTCGAGCCAGAGCTCGGTCGCATCGGGAACCTCGACCCGCTCGCCCTGCCTGATGACCAGCACCGCGTCGGTCGGCGGCGGGCCGTCGTCGGCGGGATCACCGCCCATCGCGCGGACCAGCGCGTCGCGGGTCTCGCGCGGCACCTCGGTCCACTCCCCGAAGGCGTCCTCGTACGCGGTGACGATGCCCCACCCGTCGGGTGCCGAGGCACGCCCGCCGGTGCGACGACGTTCCTCGTCGCTGCGGCGTTCGGGGTGATCTGGCATCAGTGGTCCTCGTCTCGCACCAGCAACGCGACCGGGAACGCGGTCAGGATGTCGGCCATGGCGACGGGCCGCCCGCCGGGCACGACCTGACCGGTCAGGTCGCACCGCCAGGTGCCGTCCGGCAACTGCAGGGTGGTGCCGTGCCAGTCCCAGTCCGCGAACCGGCCACCGAGGCCCAGGACCAACCTGGGCGCGACCGTAGCCACCCGACCGCCACGGACGAAGGCGACGACGTGGTCCTCGCGGGGTCCGGAGGCGTACCGGGGCTCGTAGTCGCCGCTGCCGGCGCCGAACGCCTCGGGCAGTCGCTTGCGCACCTGCAGGGCACGATGGGTCACCCAAAGCTTGCTGGCGCCCTCGTCCATGCGGGCGAGCAGTTCGATCGGGTGCGCGTCGGCCTGCAGTTCCTTGAGGATCTCGCGGCGGTGGTCGAAGTCGACCGGGCGGCGGTTGTCGGGGTCGACCAGCGACAGGTCCCACAGCTCGCAGCCCTGGTAGACGTCGGGGACGCCGGGCGAGGTCAGCTTCAACAGCGTCTGCGCGAGCGAGGTCAGCCACCCTGCCGGGCGGAGGCGGTCGAGCAGCGCCTCCAGCGTGGTGACGATCTCCTCGTCGGCGAGCACGCCACGGACGTACGCCTCGAGTTCGGCCTCGTAGCGTTCGTCGGTCTCGATCCAGTCCGAGTACTGCTTGCCCTCGCGCGCCGCCTTGCGCAGGTACTCGACGGCACGCTCGGCGGTGATCGGCCACGCCCCGAGCAGGGTCTGCAGCGTCAGGTACTCGTGGACGGCCGCCGGGCCGGTTGCGCCCCGGTGGCGGGCGGTCAGGCTCAGCCACTCCTCGACCGTCTGCACCCACACGTCGGGAGCTTCCGTGAGCGGCGCCAGACGGGCCCGGACGTCCTCGCTCCGCTTCGTGTCGTGGGTGGAGGTGGTCAGCATCGAACCCGGCCAGTCGCGCTGGCGCCGTCGGTTCGCCTCGTGGAACGTGGCCGGCTCGGTGCCGAGGTGGGAGGGGTCACCGCCGACCTCGTTGACCGCGACGAAGCGCAGGTAGCGGTAGAAGACCGTGTCCTCGACCCCCTTGGCCATGACGGGGCCGGTCAACTGCTGGAACCGCATGACGAAGTCGGTCGCGCCGACGCCGACCTGCTCGACCAGCAGCAGTTCCTGGAGCAGGTCGAGGGCCTCGTCGAGTTCGGGGTGGCGCGCCCGGGCGCGCGCGACGGCCTCGCGCACGTCGTGCCGGTCGCGTTCGCCGACCTCGAGCAGTTCGGCGCGCACGTACGTGCGGTAGACGGGGAAGGCGACGACGACGGCCCGCAGCGCCGCCGACAGCTCCTGCTCGTCGGCCACGACCCCGGCCTGGTGGGCCAGATCGGCGAACGCGCCGCACAGGGCGCGGAACTCGCTCACCAGGAGCCGGTCGAGCACCCGGTGCTTCGCGGCCTCGACGATGGCGCCGTAGTCCGCGGCGCCGGGGTCGCCGTCCCGGCCCGCCACCTGGCGGTAGACGTCGTCGAGCAGGCCCGCGGCCGAGGGATCGAGGAACAGGCCGAGCACGCTGTTCGCGAACTCGTAGCCGGTCGTGCCGTCCACGGGCCAGTCGCGTCGCAGCGGTTCGCCGGCCTCGAGGATCTTCTCGACCACGATCCAGGCGTCGGGGGCGACCTCACGCAGGCGCCGGAAGTAGTCGGTGGGGTCGTAGAGGCCGTCGGGATGGTCGATGCGCAGGCCGTCGACGACCCCGTCGGCGACCAGTTCCAGGGCCTTGCGATGGACGTCGGCGAACACCTGCTCGTCCTCGACGCGCACGCCCCCGAGCGTGGTGATGTCGAAGAACCGGCGGTAGTTGAGCTCGGTGTTGGCGCGCTGCCAGTGCACGAGCCGGTAGTGCTGGCCGAGCAGCAGCGTGAAGAGCCGCCCCCGGTCCACCTCGAACGCGGCCAGGGTCCCCGCGACGTCGTCGGGGTCGGCGCCGGCCTCGGCCAGTGACCCCGGGCGCACCGGCCAGGCGTGCTCGTGGTAGACGATCCGGTAGCCGGCCTCGACGTCGTCACCGCCGGCGTGGGCGAGCCGCAGGTCGTCCGCCTCGGCGAGCTCCACCTCCAGCGGCTGGCCGAGTTGTGGCAGCAGCACCTGCGGCGGTCCGTCCCCGCGTGCCTGCCACCTGATGTCGAAGTGGCCCGCATACCGGCTGTCGGGACCGTGACGCAGTACGTCCCACCACCACGGGTTGTGCGGACTCGACAGCCCGACGTGGTTGGGCACCAGGTCGAGCACGAGCCGCAACCCGTGGCCGCGGCACGCCCGGGCGAGCGCCGCGAACCCCTCGTCGCCCCCCAGGTCGTCGTTGAGCCGGGTCGGGTCGACGACGTCGTAGCCGTGGGTGCTGCCGGGCGCCGACTGCAGCGCAGGGGACAGATACAGGTGTGACACGCCGAGCTCGGCGAGATAGGCCACCTCGTCCGCCGCGTCGGCGAAGGTGAAGCCGGGGTGCAGTTGCAGACGGTAGGTGCCGGTCGGGACCCGCGACGCGCTCACGGGCCGACCTCACGCATCACGACGATGCCGCGGTCGAGCACCTTGCAGGCCGCCTCCGCGTCGAACACCGCGGCATCCTCGGGCAGCGTGTCCGCGCTGGTGTCGACGACGACCTCCCAGCGTTGCCCCCAGGCCGCGGGTGGGAGCGTGAACTCGATCGGCTGGTCCCCGGCGTTGAACAGCACCAGGAACGAGTCGTCGACGATCTGTTGACCGCGGGGATCGGGGCTGGCGATGCCACGGCCGTTGAGGAACACCTGCAGCGACTTGGCGTAGCTCGCGTCCCAGTCCTCGTCGTCCATCTCGGTGCCGTCGGGCCGCAGCCAGGCGATGTCGTCGATCTCCTCGCCACGCAGCGGACGCCCCTGGAACCAGCGTCGACGCCGGAAGATGGGGTGCTCGGCCCGCAGGCCGATCAGGCCGCGCGTGAAGGCGAGCAGGTCCTCGTCGACGGCGTCCCAGTCGTACCAGGAGATCTCGTTGTCCTGGCAGTAGCCGTTGTTGTTGCCGCCCTGCGTGCGCCCGAGCTCGTCGCCGCCGAGCAGCATCGGCACACCCTGGCTCAGCAGCAGCGTGGTCAGGAAGTTGCGCTGCTGACGGGCGCGCAGCGCGAGGACGTCGGGGTCGTCGGTCGGGCCCTCGACCCCGCAGTTCCACGACCGGTTGTCGTCGGTGCCGTCGCGGTTGTCCTCGCCGTTGGCCTCGTTGTGCTTGTCGTTGTACGACACCAGGTCGGCCAGGGTGAACCCGTCGTGGGCGGTGACGAAGTTGATCGAGGCGCCCGGTCGCCTGGTGTCGGACTCGTACAGGTCCGAGCTGCCCGTCAACCGCGACGCGAACTCGGGCAGGGTCGCCGACTCGCCGCGCCAGAAGTCGCGGATCGTGTCGCGGTAGATCCCGTTCCACTCCGACCACAGCGGCGGGAAGTTGCCGACCTGGTAGCCGCCCTCGCCGACGTCCCACGGCTCGGCGATCAGCTTGACCTGGCTGATGACCGGGTCCTGCTGGATGACCTCGAAGAAGGTCGACAGGCGGTCGACGTCGTGCAGTTCACGGGCCAGCGTCGAGGCGAGGTCGAAGCGGAACCCGTCGACGTGCATCTCGTTGACCCAGTAGCGCAGCGAGTCCATGATCAGCTGCAGCACGTGGGGATGGCGCATGTTCATGGAGTTGCCGGTGCCGGTGTAGTCCATGTAGTAGCGCGGGTCGCCGTCGACGAGGCGGTAGTAGGCACCGTTGTCGATGCCCTTCAACGACAGGGTCGGCCCCAGGTGGTTGCCCTCGGCCGTGTGGTTGTAGACCACGTCGAGGATGACCTCGATGCCGGCGCGGTGCAGCGTCTTGACCATCTGCTTGAACTCGGTCACCGCCTGCTCGGCGGATCCCGACGCGTAGCCGTCGTGCGGGGCGAGGTAGGCGATCGAGTTGTAGCCCCAGTAGTTGGTCAGGCCGCGCTCGACGAGGTCGGACTCGGGCACGTGACGGTGCACCGGCAGCAGTTCGACCGCGGTGACCCCGAGGTCGGTGAGGTAGTCGATCACGGCCGGGTGCGTCAGCCCGGCGTAGGTGCCCCGCTGGTTCTCGGGCACGTCGGGGTGCCGCTGCGTCAGGCCCTTCGTGTGGACCTCGTAGATCACGGTCTCGTGCATCGGCGTGTGGGGATGGCGGTCGTCGCCCCACTCGAAGTAGGGGTTGGCGACCACGCTGCGCGGCACGAACGGCGCGCTGTCCTCGGTGTTGGGAGGACCGTCCGGATCGCCGAAGGTGTAGCCGAACACGGCCTGGTTCCACTGCAGTTCGCCGTCCACCGCCTTCGCGTAGGGGTCGATGAGCAGCTTGCTCGGGTTGCAGCGCGAGCCGTTCGCCGGGTCGTAGGGCCCGTGGACCCGGTAGCCGTAGCGCTGGCCCGGCCCGATGGTGGGCAGGTAGCCGTGCCACACGTAGCCGGTGACCTCGGTCAGCCGGACCCGCTGTTCCTCGCCCGCCTCGTCGAACAGGCACAACTCGACCCGGTCGGCCGCCTCGCTGAACAGCGCGAAGTTGGTGCCGAACCCGTCGTAGGTGGCCCCGAGGGGATAGGGCTGCCCAGGCCAGATCTCGAGCGCCATCGTGCCTCCACTGCCGATCGTGCATGGGAACCGCGTCAACCGATGCATCATGACGTGGCCGCGGGCGTTGCGTGTACCGCTCGCGTGTGCGAACGCCGGGGGTGCGACCGCGGGCAGCGGCGCGTCAGCGCCGCCGCAGCAGGGCGGTCGCGGTCCCCGGCAACCGCAGCGTCGTGGCGCCTCCGCCACCGTCCGCGACCGCTTCGTCCCGGAGCTCGACGCCCCCCGGGCCGTCCCACCTCGGATCGGCGGTGTCCAACACCAGCTGCCACCGCACGTCCGGGGGCAGAGGGACCTCGACCGGTCCCGGGCCGGCGTGGACGACGACCAGCACCTCGTCCTCGCGCCGGGAGCGACGCCACGACAGGGTCCCGGGCGTGTGCAGCACCCCGCTCGCGTCACTGGCATCGGGGGCGGCCACCGCGCCCAGCTCGCGGCGCAGGCGCAGGAGCTCGCGGTAGAGGGCGAGCACCACCGCGTGCGGGTCCTGGGTGCGCCGGGACCAGTCGAGCTTCGAACGCGCGAACGTGGCCTCGGCCTGAGGGTCGGGCGCCTCGCCCTGGTCGGCGAAGTAGGCGAACTCCCGCTTCCGGCCCTCCTGCACCGCCCGGACCAGGTCGGGGTCGGTGTGCGACACGAAGTACTGGAACAGTGCCGTCTCGGCGTACTCCTGCCCCATCCACAGCATCGGCGTGAACGGCAGGAGCAGCAGGCCGGCGGCCGACGCCTTGAGCTGTTCGTGGTCCAACAGCCGGCTCTGACGCTCGCCCAGCATCCGGTTGCCGACCTGGTCGTGGTTCTGGGTGCAGGCGACGAAGCGGTGGTAGGGGACGTCGTTCGCCGGGCGTCCGACGGTGCGCTGGCGGTGCGGCGACCAGCGGCCCGCCATCACGAACCGGTCCCGCAACGCCCGCCGCAGGTCGGCCAGCCCCGTGAAGTCCTCGTAGTAGCCGGTCTGTTCGCCCGTGAAGGCGACGTGGAGGGCGTGGTGGACGTCGTCGAGCCACTGGCCGTCGAGCCCGAAGCCGCCACGCTCGGGGGAGCGCACCAGCTTCGGATCCGCCAGGTCGGACTCCGCGATCACGAACGCGTGGCGCCCCGCACGGCGCGCCTCGGCGTGGACCTCACGGGCGATCTCCTCGAGCAGGTGCACCGCCGACTGGTCGAGGATGGCGTGCACCGCGTCGAGCCGCAGCCCGTCGACGTGGAACTCGCGGATCCAGCGCACCGCGTTCTCCACGAAATAGCGGCGGACACCGTCGCTGTGCGGGCCGTCGACGTTGACTGCCTGGCCCCAGGGGGTGTCGTAGCGGTCGGTGAGGTAGGGCCCGAAGTCGGGCAGGTGGTTGTCCTCGGGACCGAAGTGGTTGTAGACGACGTCGAGCACCACGGCGATGCCGGCGGCGTGCGCGGCGTCGACGAGCCGGCGCAGGCCCGCCGGCCCGCCGTAGGAGTGCTGCACCGCGTAGGGCAGGACGCCGTCGTAGCCCCAGTTGCGCTCGCCCGGGAACTGCCAGATCGGCATCAGCTCGATCGTGGTGACGCCGAGCTCGCGCAGCTCACCCAGGCGGGCCACGATCGCGTCGAAGGTGCCCTCGGGCGTGAAGGTGCCGACGTGCAGTTCGTACAGCACCTGCTCGTGCAGCGGCGGGCACACCCACCCGGCGTCGGTCCAGGCGAACGCCGGGTCGTCGACGGCGGAGGGGCCGTGGAGCCCTTCGGGTTGCCATCGCGATGCCGGGTCGTTGCGGTCCTCCTCGATTCCGGCCAGGCGGTAGCGGTAGCGGTCACCTGCGGCGACCCGGTCAACGGTCGCCTCGTGGTAACCGCGCCCGGTCGGCTCCAGCGGCGCGACCCGGTTCCCGTCGTCGAGCACCACCTCGATCCGTTCCACCGCCGGCGCCCAGACCAGGAACCGCGTCGAGCCGTCGTCGAGCGCGGTCGCGCCGAGGTGGTCGTGTTCGTGGTGGGTCACCAGGAGGCTCCGTGGCCGGGGGAGGGCCGAGGGTGCGTGTTCGGCGGCCCGGCCGCCGGCCGGGAGGCACCCGGACGACCCCCGCCACGGCCCAGCTGCGGGGGAACCGGTGGTGACCTCAGGAGATGGCGAAGCCGAGACGTTGCGTCAGGGCGTCGATCGCCTCGGCCCAGTTGCGTGCCGCCTCGTCGCCGGACGCCGCTCGTTGCGCGAGCCAGTCGCCGCGCTCGCGACGCACCCGCCACGCCAGGTTCTGCGCCCGGCCGAGGTCGATCTCGAAGGGCAGCGACTCGGCGATGTCGACCAGGGTCGCGAAGCTGGCGAAGACGGCCCGCTGGTCGCTGCCGAACACCGCGAAGGTCTCGTCGTCGTCGAGGGCGCGCTCGACCGCCCGGGTGACCCGCGACAGCGACTCGGCGTAGGCGTGCGCGAGGCCGTCGGCGTCGAGGGAGACGCGGAAGCGTTCCGCCTCCTCGATCAGCCCCTGGACCCGGGCGGGCTCGGGGTTGCCGCTGAGCGCTTCGCGCAGTTCGGCGTTGACGACCACCTCGGCCGCACTGCGCAGCGCCGGCGGCACCTTCGCGTCGAGGCCGGCGAGGAAGCGCATGAGCGGACCGCGGCTGCGGTAGATGGAACGGTAGGTGTTCTCGACGTCGACCAGCGTCGCGTCGAGCACCACGTCGAGCAGGCGTCGCTGCTCGTCGCGGAACAGGTCGCGCAGCGAGTAGGCGTCCCGACCGAAGTGCTCGTCGAGCGTGCGGAGCGTGTCCGGGAAGTTCGCCTCCTCGAAGGCGTCGGCGAGGTGGTCGCACATCGCGGCGTAGGCGTCGTCGTCGCCGGCGCTGCGGACGCCGCAGAGGAAGTTGTGGTCACCGAAGTGGATGACGCCGTACTCGTAGGAGTTCTCGGCCAGCGTGACGGTGGACCGCACGGTGATCCGGCCGTAGCCGACCTTCGCCCGTCCGGCCTCCGAGCGGCGCTCGTCGACCCGCTCGACCTCGTAGCAGCCGAGCCGCTCGGTGCGGCCGTACGCGCGGAACAGGCCACTGATCGCGAAGTGGGCCGCGACCTTGCGGAAGTTGGCCCGCGTCGGCTGGACCAGCTGCTCGTAGACGGTGCGCCCGTTGCCGTACTCGGGCAGGTTGCTGGGCGCCTTGGCCAGCCGGGTGAGGAACGTCTCCTCGAGGTCGGGGACGTCGAGCACCTGCTCGGCCAGCTCGATCACCCGGGCGGCGTAGGTGAGGACCTGGACGGTCTCGATCCGCGACAGCTCGTCGAAGAACCAGCCGCAGCTGGTGTACATCAGCAGGGCATGGCGTTGCAGCTCGAGCAGCCGCAGCACCTCGACCCGCTCGTCGTGGTCGAGGGCGCCGGTCGTGTGCTCGGCGAACCAGGCGCGCAGCCGCTGCGGCGAGCGGTCGAGCACGACCTCGATGTAGTCGTCGCGGGCGGCCCAGGGGTCGTGCAGGTAGCGGGCGGCGCGGTCGGCGAAGCGTGGTCCCACCTCGTCGCGCAGGTGGTCGAGGGCGTCGCGCAGCGGCCCGCGCCAGGCCTGCTGCCCGCCGGTCTCGCCGTTGGTGCAGCCGCAGTCCGAACGCCACCGCTCCACGCCGTGGGCGCAGCTCCAGGAGCTGTTCTCGACGATGCGCGCCTCGTACTGCGGCGGGAACAGCGCCAGGTACTCGGCGTAGTTGGTGAGCCGGATGCCGTCGGTGTCCGACAGGCGGTGCAGCGCCTGGGCCAGCGCCATCTCGCCGTGACGGTGGTGGTGGCCGTAGCTCTCGCCGTCGGTGGCGATGTTGACCAGCTTGGGGCCCTCCCGGTCCGGGAAGGCGTGCAGCAACCGGTCGGTCAGCCGGTCGCCGGAGAACAACAGGCCCTCGAAGGCGACCGCCTGCGACACCCGGGCGTCGTAGAAGAACACGTCGAGGTGGCCGCCAGACGGCAACCGGACGCGGTAGGGCCGGGAGGGGTCGACGCGGCCGCCGCCCACGTCGGTCCACTCGGCGGTCCCGTCGAGCGGACGGACCGCCGCGGCCTGGTAGGGCGAGAGGACCGTGAAGGTGACGTCGTTGGCCGCCAGCACCTCGAGGGTGGCGGTGTCGGCCGCCGTCTCGGCCAGCCACATGCCCTCGGGCCGGCGGCCGAAGCGGAACTCGAAGTCGCGCAGGCCCCACAGCACCTGCGTCTGCTGGTCGCGGGGCGTGGCCAGCGGCATGATCGCGTGGTTGTAGACCTGCGCCATGGCCGAACCGTGGCCGCCGAACCGCTGGGCGCTGCGGCGGTCGGCCTCGACGATGCCGGCGTGGACCTCCGGCGCGTGGTCGTCCATCCAGGCCAGCAACGTCGGACCGACGTTGAAGCTCATCCGCGCGTAGTTGTTGACGAGCCGGTGGATGCGGCCGTCGTCACCGAGGATGCGGGCCGAGGTGTTGGGCCCGTAGCACTCGGCCGTGATCCGCGCGTTCCAGTCGTGGAACGGCCACGCCGAGTCCTGCTGCTCGACCTGCTCGAGCCAGGGGTTCTCGCGTGGCGGCTGGTAGAAGTGGCCGTGCACGCAGACGTAGCGGTCCATCTCGGCGGCCCTCGGAGTGCAACGGGGAGATCCCGGTCGTGTTCGCGGTACCCGGCAGCGTATGCGAGCCCGCGTCCACGCCCTGTCGGCTTCAGTCCCGCGTCTGCGAGGGGTCGTGCGACAGCACGAGCACGCCGAGCGGCGGCAGGCTGAGGTTCACCGAGTGGTCGTGGCCGTGGTAGGGCAGCGGGGTCGTGTGTGCCCCGCCGTGGTTGCCCGTGCCCGAGCCGCCGTACTCGGTGGCGTCGGAGTTGAACCGCTCCGCCCAGTATCCGCGGGTCGGCACGCCGACGCGGTAGTTCTCGCGGGGGACCGGCGTCAGGTTGAGCACGACCAGCACCTCGCGCGAACCGTCGCGCGTGCGCCGACGGTAGGCGATGACGCTCTGCTCCCAGTCGGTCGCGTCGACCCACGCGAAGCCGGAGGGGGCCACGTCGCCGTCGTGCAGCGCGGGTTCGTCGCGGTAGAGCCGGGCGAGGTCGCCGAGGCAGCGCATCAGGCCGCGGTGGCGGTCGTGGTGGAGCAGGTGCCAGTCGAGCGAGCGCTCGTGGCTCCACTCCTGCCACTGCCCGAACTCCTGGCCCATGAACAGCAGCTTCTTGCCGGGCTGGGTGAACATGTAGGCGTAGAGGGCACGGAGGTTGGCGAACTTCTGCCACTCGTCGCCGGGCATCTTGGTCAGCAGCGAGCCCTTGCCGTGCACGACCTCGTCGTGCGAGAGCGGAAGGGTGTAGTTCTCGGTGAAAGCGTAGATGGCCCGGAACGTGAGCTGGTCGTGGTGGTACTTGCGGTGGACCGGGTCCTCCTGGAAGTAGGCCAGGCTGTCGTGCATCCAGCCCATGTCCCACTTCATGCCGAACCCGAGCCCGCCGATGTAGGTCGGACGCGACACCATCGGCCACGCCGTCGACTCCTCCGCGATGGTCTGCACCCCCGGGAAGCTGGCGTACACCTCCTCGTTGAAGCGGCGCAGGAACGCGATCGCCTCGAGGTTCTCGTTGCCGCCCCACTCGTTGGGGATCCACTCGCCTTCCTTGCGCGAGTAGTCGAGGTAGAGCATCGAGGCGACGGCGTCGACCCGGATGGCGTCGATGTGGTACTCGTCGAGCCAGAACAGCGCCGACGACAGCAGGAAGCTGACGACCTCGGGCCGGCCGTAGTTGAAGATGTAGCTGTTCCAGTCGGGGTGGTAGCCCTTGCGCGGGTCGGCGTGCTCGTACAGGTGGGTGCCGTCGAAGTACGCCAGGCCGTGCTCGTCGGACGGGAAGTGCGACGGGACCCAGTCCAGGATCACGCCGATGCCGGCCTGGTGCAGCTGGTCGACGAGGTACTTGAAGTCCTGCGGCGTGCCGAACCGGGACGTCGGCGCGAAGTAGCCGGTGACCTGGTAGCCCCACGAACCGCCGAACGGGTGCTCGGTGACGGGCATGAACTCGACGTGGGTGAACCCGAGCGCCTCGATGTGCTCGATCAGCGGTTCGGCCAGCTCGCGGTAGTTGAGGGGCCGGTTGTCCTCCTCGGGGACCGTTCGCCACGAGCCGAGGTGCAGCTCGTAGACCGACATCGGCTGCTCGAGCGACTGGGCCCGCTCACGGTCGGCCAGCCAGGCGTCGTCGTGCCAGTCGTAGGACAGGTCCCACACCTTCGAACCGGTCTTGGCCGGGGTCTCGGTGTGGACGGCCATCGGGTCGGCCTTGTCGACCCGGTAGCCCTGGTGGCGCGAGCGGATGTGGAACTTGTAGGTGTCGCCGTGTCCGATGCCGGGCACGAACAGCTCCCAGATGCCCGACACCCCGCGGGGCGCCATCTGGTGCGTGTCGGGGTCCCAGCCGTTGAAGTCGCCCATCACCGAGACCTGCTCGGCGTTGGGGGCCCAGACGCCGAACTGCACCCCGTCGGTGCCGTCGACCGTGCGCAGATGCGCGCCGAGCTTGTCGGAGAGGCGGAAGTGCGAGCCCTCGTTGAACAGGTACAGGTCGTCGTCGGTGAGCAGCGAGGTGGCGCCCGCGCCCGGGACGTCCGGCGCGACGCTCCCGGCGTCGGGGCGCGCTCCACTGGCTTCGGGAGTGCGGGCCATGGCTCCTCCTTGGTGCGGGTCGGCCGTCGTGGCCTGGGGGTTCGGGCGGCGGGTGCTCACGTGTGGTCGCCGAGGACGTCGGCGATGCCGCGCAGCGGGATGTCGACCCACTCGGGACGGTTGTTGAGCTCGTAGCCGAGCTCGTAGACCGCCTTCTCGAGCAGGAACGCGTCCAGCAGGATCGCGGTGTGGTCGGGGTCGGACGGCAGGAACGACGCGCCGTCGGCCGCCTGCAGGTAGCCGTGCAGGAAGCCGGCGCCGACCCACCGGTGCCAGTAGGCGAGCCAGCCGCGCAGCTCCTCGTAGTTGGGCCGGTCCGCGGTCACCGCGCCCCGTTCCTCCTGGAACCGCAGCGCCGACTCGGTGGCGTACTGGTAGGACCGCAGCATCCCGGCGACGTCGCGCAACGGCGAGCGCTTCAGTCGCCGCTCGCCGAGCGGGCGGGCCGGCTCGCCCTCGAAGTCGATGATGACGAAGTCGCGTCCGGTCCACAGCACCTGGCCGAGGTGGTAGTCGCCGTGGATGCGGGTCCGCATGGTCTCGATGCGGGTCTTCGAGAGCACGCGCAGCCGCTCGAGGATCTCGCCCTCGCGCTCGGCCAGCGCGACGATGCGCTCGCGCGCCGACGCGGAGTCCAGGGTCGAGGACGCCTTGCGCGCCTGCTGCAGGCCTCGGCGCAGGGCGTTGCGCATCGACTGGTACAGCGAGCGCTGGTAGAGGGTGCTGAAGGCCTCGGGGGCGAAGGCCGGATCGTCGCTCGCGGCCAGGGCGGCGTGCATCTCGGCGGTCCGGCGCCCCAGCAGGCAGGTGGCGTCGAGGAACGGACCGATGACGTCGTGCGCGGACTCCGGCAGGGGTTGCAGCGCGAGCGTGAAGGCCGACCGCCCGTCGATCTGGTCGCGACCGAGGTGGGGCGGATCGGTGAGTACGCGTTCGGCGAACCGTTCCAGCTCGTCGAGCGTGTAGACCCAAGCGTCGCCCTCGTTGGGGACGAACCGCTGCAGGATCGCCAGCGTCGCGACGCCGTTGCCGTCGCGCGAGCGGTGGTCGATGGTGCCGAGGAAGTCGGGCACGTGCTCGATGCGTCCCGACAGGTAGCGGCCGATCTCCACGTCGGGCGATTCCCCGGCATCGAGACGCCGCAGCACCTTCATCAGGTAACGATCGCCGAAGATCATCGACGTGTTGCTCTGCTCGCCGCGCAGGACGCGGGGATGCAGCGACTGCACGTCCCGGGGCAGGCGTTCGTCACGCCGCCCGAGCAGCTCGCCGTTGGTGGTGCGGTACTTGCGCTGTCGGGCGATCGTGTCCAGCAGCAGGTGGGCGGAGGACTCGTCGAAGAGCGCGTCGTAGAGCACACCGGACTGACCGCGCTGGCCGCGACCGCGGACGGTCGCGAGTACCGAGGCGGGGGCGACCGCGTTGACGCGGCCGGCCTCCTCGCCCTCGGCGAACGCCACCGGCAGCACGTACCGCTCCGGCTCGCCGTCGGCGTACTCGACGCGCACGACCAGCAGGTGCAGGTCGGCGTCGTCCTTGGCGGCGCCGTTGCCGGACTGACCCCGCGCGACGGGGGCGACGTCCTCGATCGTGGTCGACTGCACCGTGCGCGCTTTGCCGCCGAACCACCGCTGACGCTGCAGGACGGCCGGGAGCACCGCCTCGAGCCGCTCGCGCCCACGGCCGCGCAACAGCGCCCGCCACTCGCCCGACAGCGTCACCTCGGGCGCTTCGGGCTCGGTCTCGGGCGTGTGGGAACCGGCGTACTCGCGCATGTTGGACAGGCTCAGGCGGCTGGGCGCCCGCTCGAGGCTGAACCAGTAGAACTGGTAGGGGCCGAGGGTGAGGGTGTAGGGCACCTCCGTGACGGGCGGGAAGGCGGTGCGGCCGAACATCTCGACCAGCGACAGGCCCTGGAACTCGTCGAGCGGGACCTGGGCCGCCTGCGCGTTGCGCGACAGGTTGGCCACCACCAGCACGTGCTGTTCGTCGGCCGGGTCGTCGCTGCCCGGTGGCGACCAGCGCCGGACGAACGCCAGCACCTTGGGATTGTCGGGGTTGACGAACTCGATCGTGCCACGCCCGAAGACGTGGTGGTGGCGCTGCCGCAGCGCGATCATGCGCTTCATCCACCACAGCAACGAGGCCGGGTTCTCCTGCTGCGACTCGACGTTGATGGTCTCGTAGTGGTACTCGGGGTCGATCACGACGGGCAGGTACAGCCGCTGCGGGTTGGCGCTGCTGAACCCGGCGTTGCGGTCGGCCGACCACTGCATCGGGGTGCGGACCCCGTTGCGGTCGCCGAGCCAGATGTTGTCGCCCATGCCGATCTCGTCGCCGTAGTACAGCACCGGCGTGCCCGGCATCGACAGCAGCAGCGAGTTCATCAGCTCGATGATGCGACGGTCGTTGCCCAGCAGCGGCGCGAGACGCCGGCGGATACCGAGGTTGATGCGCATCCTCGGGTCATGCGCGTAGGCGCGGTACATGAAGTCGCGCTCTTCGTCGGTCACCATCTCGAGCGTGAGCTCGTCGTGGTTGCGCAGGAACAGCGCCCACTGGGTGCCGTCGGGGATGTCGGGGGTCTGGTCGAGGATGTCGAGGACCGGGAAACGGTCCTCCTGGCTGACGCCCATGTACAGGCGCGGCATCAGCGGGAAGTGGAAGTTCATGTGGCACTCGTCGCCGTCACCGAAGTAGGCGGCGGCGTCCTCGGGCCACTGGTTCGCCTCGGCGAGGAACATGCGGCCGGGCCAGTGCTCGTCGAGGTGGGCGCGCAGTTCCTTGAGGTAGTCGTGGGTCTCGGGCAGGTTCTCGCCGTTGGTCCCGTCGCGCTCGTAGAGGTAGGGGATGGCGTCGAGTCGGAAGCCGTCCACGCCGATGCCGGCCCAGAAGTCGAGCACCTCCTTCAGCGCGTCCTTCACCTCGGGGTTGTCGAAGTTGAGGTCGGGCTGGTGGCTGTAGAAGCGGTGCCAGTAGTACTGGCCCGCCTCGGGATGCCAGGTCCAGTTCGAGGTCTCGAAGTCCTGGAAGATGATGCGCACGTCGGGATAGCGCTCGGGCGTGTCCTCCCAGACGTACCAGTCGCGCCACCGGCTCCCGGGTGGGCTTTTGACCGCGCGCTGGAACCAGGGGTGCTGGTCGGAGGTGTGGTTGATCACCAGTTCGGTGATGACCTTGAGCCCCCGCGCGTGCGCCTCCTTCACGAAGCGCTTGAACTGCCGCATCGTGCCGTAGTCGGGGTGGATCGCGGTGTAGTCGGCGATGTCGTAGCCGTCGTCGCGCAGCGGCGAGGGGTAGAACGGCAGCAGCCAGATGGCCGTGACGCCGAGGTCCTGGAGGTAGTCCAGGCGCTCGGTCAGGCCCTTGAAGTCGCCGAAGCCGTCACCGTTGCTGTCCTGGAACGAACGCACGTGACAGGAGTAGATGACGGCGTCGCGGTACCACTGCTCGTCGCTCTCGTCGCTGCGGTCGCGGGTGGCGTCGTGGCGGTCCATCATGCCTCCATGCCCTGCACGACGAACACGTGTGCGGGGCTCACGTGCGGGTCGAGCTCGACGTAGTTGCGCCGGCCCCTCCACGTGAATCGGGCGTCGGCGATGCGGTCGTGCACCGTGAAGGGCTCGTCCTCCGACGCGATGCCCAGGGCGGCGAGGTCCAGCCAGGTCGTGCCCGCCTGCTTCCAGTTGGTGTCGAGGTTGACGATCACCAGCACCGTGTTGTCGCTCTGCGGATCCCGCTTGGAGAAGGCGAACAGCTGCTCGTTGTCGACGTGGTGCAGCGCGAAGCCGCGGTCCTGCTGCAGGGCCGGGTTGTCGTGTCGGATGCGGTTGACCAGGCGGATCATCTCCGCCAGCGAGTGCGGATGATCGAGGTCCCAGTGCCGGATCTCGTACTTCTCGTTGTCGAGGTACTCCTCGGCGCCCGGCCGGGCCTCGTGCTCCATCAGTTCGAACGTGGGCCCGTAGATGCCGTAGTTTGCGGTCAGCGTCGCGGCCAGGACCAGCTTCTGCACGAACGCCGGACGGCCCCCGTGCTGGAGGAACTCGGTCAGGATGTCGGGCGTGTTGGGCCAGGAGTTGGGCCGGAAGTAGTCCCGCACCTCGGTGCGGAACAGCTCGTGGTAGTACTGCTCGAGCTCCCACTTGTGGTTCTTCCACGCGAAGTAGGTGTAGGACTGGTTGAACCCGATCCGCGCCAGCTCCTGCATCACGGCAGGACGGGTGAACGACTCCGACAGGAAGATCAGGTCGGGGTGCTCGTCGAGCAGTTCGGCGAGGCACCACTCCCAGAAGGCGAACGCCTTCGTGTGGGGGTTGTCGACCCGGAAGATGCGGACGCCCTCGTCGATCCAGTGCTCGAACACGCCCTTGAGCGCGGTCCACAGGCCCTCGGCGTCGCTGGTCTCGAAGTCCAGCGGGTAGATGTCCTGGTACTTCTTGGGCGGGTTCTCGGCGTACTGGATCGAGCCGTCGGGACGCTTCTTGAACCACTCCGGGTGCTCGTGCACCCACGGGTGGTCCGGCGCGCACTGGAACGCGATGTCGAGCGCCAGCTCCAGGCCGTGCTCACCGCACGCCTTCACCAGGCGGCGGAAGTCCTTGATGGTCCCGAGCTCGGGATGGATGGCGTCGTGGCCGCCCTCGGCCGACCCGATCGCCCACGGCGACCCGGGATCGCCCGCCTCGGCCTCGACGGCGTTGTTGCGACCCTTGCGGTGGATGGTGCCGATCGGGTGGATCGGCGGCAGGTAGAGCACGTCGAAGCCCATCGCCGCCACGTAGGGCAGACGCCCGATGACGTCGTCGAAGGTGCCGTGGCGGCCCGGCTCGGGCGACGCCGAGCGGGGGAAGAGCTCGTACCAGGTCGAATACCGCGCCTTCTCGCGGTCCACCCGCAGCGGGTAGCGGTCGGACTCGGTGGCGAAGCGGCGGGCGTCGCTGCGCGCGACCAGCTCCGAGGTCTCGGGGGCCAATGCCGGGGTCGCCCGCTCGTCGGCCGGCGCCGAGGTGTCCAGCAACTGCTCGGCGAGCACCTGCAGCAGGTCGGCGTCCTCGCCGCTGGCGCGTTCGCGCACCTCGCGCAGCAGTTCGGCGCCGATCGCCAGGTCCACGTCGGTGGCGACCTCGGCGGCGAGCTTCTTGCGGGTGTCGCGCTGCCAGGTCGCGAACCGGTCGATCCAGCCGACGACGCGGAACTCGTGCCGGCCGAGCGCGTCGATCACGAACTCGCCCCGCCAACGGTCGTTGGCCAGCGGCACCATCGGCGCCTCGTACCAGCGGCGCTGGCCGGCACGTCGCCAGCAGACCACGGCGTCGATCAGGTCGTGCGAGTCGGCGAACACGTCCGCCTCGACGACGACGGTCTCGCCGCGGGAGGTCTTGGCGGGGTAGCGGCCACCATCGACGCGCGGTGAGACGGCGCGGATGCTGACACGGCGGTTGGTGATTCCCACGACGATCCTCGGTTCGGGCCGGAACGCAGGTGTGCGCGGACGGAAGTCGGAATCGAAACTAGGCAGACGGCTGCGACTTCGCACCGGAGAGGGCGGTCGGACGTCCGGGGTGCCCTCCTGGCGGATGCGGCCGGGTTCCCCGGCGGTGGGGCGGCGGGTGCGCCGCCTACGCTGCGCATCGTCGAACGAACAGGTTGGCCGTGCCGTCGCAGCTCGCGCGTCCCCTGGCGGGCACACGGCGGGCGGCGCTGCGGGTGCGGGTCGCCGCGCGCACCATCGTCCAGACGGCGGTCGCGGTCGCGCTGGCCTGGCTCGTCGCCACCGAGGTGTTCGGGTACGAGCTGCCGTTCTTCGCGCCGGTCGCGGCGGTCATCACGCTCAGCGCGACCTCGGGCGCGCCGGTCCGCCGTGCGGTCGACCTGGCGGCCGGGGTCGCGCTCGGGATCCTCGTCGGCGACCTGCTCATCCTGGCGATCGGGACCGGCGTCCCGCAGATCGTCACCGTGGTCGTGCTCGCCATGCTGGCCGCCACGCTGCTGGGCGGCACGGTGCTGGTGGTCAACCAGGCCGCGATCTCCGCCATCCTCGTCTCGACGCTGCTGCCGCCGTCGGCGTCGCTGGTTCCGCACCGGGTCTTCCATGCCCTCATCGGCGGCGCCGTCGCGGTCCTCGTGGGGCACCTGCTGCTGCGCAGCCCCCCGGTCCCGAGCGTCGCCCGCGTGGCGCAGCCGGTGTTCGCCGGGCTCTCCCACGCGCTGACGGCGACGGCCGACGCGCTGCGCCGCGGTGACGCGGCGGCCGCCGAGGCCGCCCTGCTCGCGGCACGAGGGCTGGACCCCGACGTGCGCGAGCTCGGCCAGGCCATCGCGGACGCCCAGGACCTGGCCCAGTTCACGCTCGGCAGGCGCGCCATCCGCGAGCAACTCCAGGCACACGAGGAGGCGCTGCGGCAGCTGGACCACGCCGTCCGCAACACGCGCGTGCTGGCCAGGGCGAGCATCGCCCTGCTGTCGGCGTCGGCGCCGGCCGAACGTGACGGGGCCGGCCCCGCCCGCGCCCTCCTCGCCGTCAGCGAAGCGGTCGAGGACCTCGCCGCCGGTGTCCTGGCGCTCGGCGAGCAGCTCACCGAGGGCGCCGGGCCCGAGGCCGTCCGCGCCACCGCACTGCACGCGGCGACGCACGCCGGCGCGCTGTTCCCCGATCGCTGGTCGCTGTCGCTGGCGCGGGTCGTCGGCCAGATCCGCGCCACCTCGGTGGACCTGCTGCGCGGCTCCGGACTCGAGCTGTGGGACGCGCAACAGCTGCTCGAACACCAGGACGGCGCCGCCGATCCCGGACACCGGAACGCGTGACAAGCCGGCGGCGCACGGCCAAGCTGTCCACCTGCGCGCGGAGCAGCTGCTCCGCGACACGACCAGGGAGCCGACATGTCCGCCGACCTCGACCTGCGTGCGGTCCAGGCCCCGCTCAAGGCCCGTTACCGCGAGGAGCCGGCCAGCGCGCTGCTGACGCTGTCGGCGGACGGCGACCTCGACGGCGCGGGCGTCACCTGCTCGGTCCGCACCGGGCAGGCCGTCGTCGAGGCGGGCCTGCACCCCTACACCGGCGGGGACGGCCTGTCGGCCTGCTCCGGTGACCTGCTGCTGCAGGCGCTGGTCGCCTGCGCCGGCGTGACCTTGCGCGCCGTCGCCCGCTCGCTGGAGGTGTCGATCGACGGCGGACGCGTGGTGGCGGAGGGCGACCTCGACTTCCGCGGCACGCTGGGCGTCGACCGTGACGCACCGGTCGGCTTCCGGGCCATCCGGGTCGTGTTCGAGCTCGACACGCCCGCCGACGAACCGACCCTGCAGAAATTGTGCGAGTTGACCGAGCGCTACTGCGTCGTGCACCAGTCCCTGTCCGGCGTGCCGGAGCGGTCCATGCGCATCGACCGGCGCCGCGAGCACCCGACCACCGGGTGACCGCTGCCTCGGACATGCCGCTTGCTGCGGCGCTTGGGGGTGGCTGCGGCGCGTGGGGGTGGTCAGCCGATCAGCGCACGGGCACGGTCGAAGACGGCGTCCAGCATCTCCTCGGTCAGCCGCCCCGTGAACGTGTTCTGCTGGCTGACGTGGTAGCTGCCGAGCAGCACGCGACCGTCCGCGAGCCGTGCCTCGGCACCGTGCCCGAACCTGGGCCGGGCGCCCTCGTGCCCGCGGTGTCCGAGGACGACGTTCCACGCGAACCCGCCCAGCGCGACCACGACCTGCCACGGCAGCAGGTCGAACTCGGCATCGAGATAGGGCGCGCACCGGTCCCGCTCGTCGGGGGTGGGCTTGTTCGCCGGCGGTGCGCAGCGGACCGGCGCCGTCACCCACGCGTCGGTCAGGGCCAGGCCGTCGTCGCGGGCGACCGAGGTCGGCTGGTTGGCGAAACCGGTCCGGTACAGCGACGCGAACAGCCAGTCGCCTGACCGGTCACCGGTGAAGATCCGTCCGGTCCGGTTCGCGCCATGGGCCGCCGGGGCGAGCCCGACGAGCAGCACCCGGGCCTCCGGGTCACCGAACCCCGGAATCGGACGCCCCCAGTAGTCCCAGTCGGCGAACGCCCGACGCTTGTCGCGCGCCACCTGTTCCCGCCAGGCGACCAGCCGCGGACACGCCCGGCAGTCCACGACCGCCCGCTCGAGCGTGGGCAGGTCGGGGTAGGAACCGAAGGCGGGCAGTCGCGGCATGACCCGAGAGCCTACGCCCCACCCACCCCAGCGGCCGGCGGGCGCCCCCGCGCCCGCCCCCGGTCCACTTTCGGCTCCGGGCACGAAAGGTTGCAGCCGCGCCGGCCGCGGGGCGCCGGGCGTGCCCACTTTCGGCGCCGGGCACGAAAGTGGACGTCGGTGGGCGGTGCGGGCTACCGGGCGTGTCCACTTTCGGCTCCGGGCACGAACGTGGACCTGGGCGGGCGGTCCGGGGCGCGGGGGTGCGTCCACGTTCGGCTCCGGGCACGAAAGTTGGGGTGGGCGGGGCCGTAGGATCGGCGCATGACGCGCGCACCGATCCGCTTGACCGCCTACTCGCACGGGGCGGGCTGCGCCTGCAAGCTGTCGCCGACGGAGCTCGGCGAGGTGATGGCGGGGCTGACGCCGGCGCGGGCGCCGGACCTGCTGGTGGGCCGGTCGCACGGCGACGACGCACTGGTGTGGCGGCGCCCCGACGGGCGCGCGCTCGTGGCCACCGTCGACGTCTTCACCCCGATCGTCGACGACGCCGCCACGTGGGGTCGCATCGCCGCCGTGAACGCCGGCAGTGACGTGTTCGCCATGGGGGGCCGGCCGTTGTTCGCGCTCGCCTTCGCGGCCTGGCCGCGCGAACAGCTGCCGTTGGCGCTGCTGGCCGAGGTGCTCGAGGCCGGCCAGGACGCGGCCATGGACGGCGGGTGGGTGGTCGGCGGCGGTCACACGATCGACGGTGCCGAGCCGCTGTACGGCCAGGCCGTGGTCGGCGAGGTCGATCCCGACCGGATGCTGGTGAACGCGGCGGCGCGCCCGGGTGACGCGCTGGTGCTGACCAAGCCCCTGGGGACGGGCCTGGTCACCACCGCGGTGAAGCGTCGCGAGCCGGATGCGCACCGGCCGGGGGGCGAGCTCGCGGCGATCTACGAGGCCGCGCTCGCCGAGATGCTGCGCTCGAACGGTCCGGCGGCGCAGGCGGCGCTCGAGCGCGGAGCGCGGGCCGGCACGGACGTCACCGGGTTCGGTCTGCTCAACCACCTGCGCGAGGTGCTGCTGGCCAGCGACGTCGCCGCCCGCATCGACGTCGAGGCGGTCCCGCGCCTGCCCGGGATCGACGATCTGCTCGCCCGCGACGAGATCCCCGGCGGCACGCGACGCAACCTGGCGCACGCCCGCCCGCACCTCGAGGTCGGTGACGGGATCGTCGAGGAGGACCTGGTGCTGCTCGCCGACGCGCAGACCTCCGGCGGCCTGCTGCTGGCACTGGCGCCCGACGCGGCCACCGACCTCGTCGCATGCCTGACCTCACAAGGGCACACCGCTGCCCAGGTGGGCGTCGTCACCGACGGACCGGCGGGCAAGATCGCCGTCGCCTGAACCGGCGGCACCTCAGTTCGGAGTCGCTGGCCCTCTCGGCGTGGCGGCGGTGGCGGCCCGGATCGCGTGGGCGGTGCGCCGCGCCAGCGCCATGCACGTCAGCATCGGGTTCGAGCCGACGGCGGTCGGGAAGGCCGAGGTGTCACCGATCCAGACGCCGCGCGTGTCGTGCAGTTCACCGGTCGGCGACGCGACGCTGGTCGTCGGATCGGTCCCCATGCGGGCCGAACCCATCTGGTGGGCACTGAACATCACCCGGCCACCGGCGCCCTCGCCGGCCTCCTGCGCCTGCCGGCGGAAGGCGTCGAGGTCCTCGCCACGCCGCCACATCGCCAGCGAGCGGTGGGTGTCGAACACGACGCTGGCGCCCGCGGCGGCATGCAGTTCGACCAACGTGCGCAGGGCGTGGCGGCGTACCTCGATGTCGACGGGGTCGCTCAAGGGGTAGTGCACCACCGCCTCACCTTGGTCGTCGACGGTGACGCTGCCCGAACCGTGGTCGCGGGTGACGGCGAGGAAGGGAGCGGTGCCGGCGTAGCGGCCCATGAGCAGCTTGTGCTGCCGGCCCGAACGCCAGGGCACGACCGCGCCGGAGATGGACGGATGCAGGTGCGCGGTCTCGATCAGGTAGCCGAAGCCGTCGACCACGGCACGGTGTCCGGTCACGATGGTGGCCTGCGGCGCCCCCCACCAGGCGCGCAGTTCCTCGTCGTAGAGCCCGACGACCATGGGGACCGGGTGCAGCCGCAGATGCCGCCCGACCGCCGGGCCCCCGATCGCGGACCGCAACAGCAGGGCCGGCGTCTCGAGCGCCCCACCGGCCACGACGACCTGCGGAGCGTCGACCGTCAGGTGCAACGGCGGGCGGCCGGGACGACGGACGACCGCCTCCACGCCGACGGCCGCACCGTGCCGGGTCAGGATGCGCTGCGCCCGCGACCGACACACGATGCGGGCGCCGTTCGCCTCGGCGTCGCGGAGATAGGTCGCGGTCGTGGACTGCTTGCTGCCGGTGCGGTCGCCGTACCCGACGTGGCCCGCCGCCGCGGCGTCGTAGGTGGCCGGATCGGTGTTGCGTGTCGCCTTCTCCCACCGCAGACCGAGCGCCGAGGCACCTGCTGCGAGCTTCTCGTTGACGCCGTTGAGGTCGGTGCAATCGGCGTTGGCCGAGATCCGTTGCAGGACGGCGTCGAGGTGGATGTCGAAGTCCTGGCCGTCGACGCCGGCCAGCCCGTGCTCGTCGGCCCACTGGCGCCGGACGTCGCGGGGCGGGCGGACGCAGTTGAGCCAGTTGACGGTCGTCCCCCCGCCGAGGGTGGCCCCGGCGAGGATGGCGACGTTGCCGTCGGCCGTCAGGTGCAGGCCGCCACGCCAGTACAGCTGTTGCAGGGCCCCGAGCTCGTCGGCCGGGAAGTCGGGCGCCTCGAAGTGACCGCCCGCCTCGAGCACGACCACGGCCAGCCCCGCGGCGGCCAACTCGCCGGCGACCACGCCGCCACCCGCCCCCGAGCCGACGACGACGACGTCGGCCGACATCCGGTGTTCGGTGACGCCCGCCGGGGGCGACCACGTCGCCAACTGCCGTGGCGGCGGCTCGACGGCGGGCGGCCCGGGGTAGGACAGCTGGGCCCAGTTCGGGTTGTGACCGTCGGCACCGACGTGGCCGTAGAACAGCTGGAACACGAGCGCTCGCAACCCGTCCAGCCCCTGCCGGGCGTCCGCCGAGGTGGCCGCGAGGCCCTTGAGCACCGTCTCGCGCGCAGCCTGGGGCAGCCGTGGGAAGCCGATGCCGCGCAGCACGTCGAGCAGGCGGCCGAGTTCCTGCAGTTCCTCTTCGACCAGCAGTTCCTCGAGGCGGCCGACGAGCGCGGGAACGAGGTCGAGGTCGGTGGCGCGACGGGCCCAGAACCCGTGCGGGTCACCGGCCTGTGCCGCCGGCGGGCGCACCGCCGGCGCGAAGGTGTCGGCCAGCGCGGCCAGGATCCGCCGGCGTCGGTCGTCGAGCACCACCTCGGTCATGTCGCCAGCCTTCCCCTTCCGGTGCGAGCCGGTCAGGGCCGGACGAGCTGACGCTCGGGTGCGATCTTCAGGATGGCGCGTTCGGACGTGATCGCCTTCGGGTCGTAGTCGCGGCCGACGTAGCGCTGCGCGCAGGCGTCGATGTGGTCGCGCGCCTCCTGCCCACGGACGACGTCGACGACCCGTCCGCGTACCTCGACGTACTCGTAGGGGTTGTCGGCGTTCCAGATCAGGACCGTGACGCGCGGATCGGCGGAGACGTTCTTGAACTTCTGGCGATGCACCTCGGTGTTGATCAGCAGGTGATCGTCGTCGGCGTCGACCCACATGACCTGGGTCTGGGGGGTCCCGTCCGAGAACAGCGTCGTCAGGGCGGCGAAGTTGCGGCCGGTGGCGTAGGTCTTGACCTGGGGCTCGAGCGGCATGTGGTCCTCCTCGTCGGACAGGTTCGGTGGGGACGCTAGGGCAGAGCGGGCGCTCGCACGCGCTCGGGTACCGTCCGACGCACGCGGGTGCCGGACGGGTCGCCCGTGAGGAGGTCGTAGGTCGTGAGCAGCAGCCCCGCCCCGCCGTCGCTCGAGGAGCCGCTGGTCGGGACGTTCACGATGGACCGCGCCACCTGGGACGCGCTGGTCGAGCACGCCTGGTCCGACTTCCCCTACGAGGTCTGCGGGCTGCTGGGCGTACGGCCGGACGGTCGCTGCGTCCACTTCCCGATCGACAACGCCGAGCGGTCCATGACCTACTACGTCATGGACGCCAAGCAGCTGTTGCGGGCCATGCGCGAGATCGAGGACGAGGGCTGGGAGCTGGCCATCTACCACTCGCACACCCACACCCAGGCCTATCCGTCCTCGACCGACATCCGGCTGGCCGCCTATCCCGAGGCGACCTACCTGATCGTGACCCTGCAGGACCGCGACCATCCCGACATCCGCGGTTTCTCGATCGTCGATGGCGTCGTGACCGAGAAGCGGGTCGTCGTGACCGACGAGGTGCGCTGATGCCCAGCCTGTTCCCGTTCCTGCGCCGCGGCTGGGCGTTCGCGCCGGTCGTCATCGAGGTGGCCCGTCAGGCCGACCGGCACGTGCGTCCCCACGTGCGGGCCTGGCAGCTCGCCGAGGCGGTCGACGGCTGGGTCGGGCGTTGGACCGACAACGACGGCACGCACTGGGTGGTGTTCAAGCAGCCCGACGCACCGCCGTTGCAGGCGTTCCCGGCGTTGCGTGACGCCGAGCTCGCCCGCGCCGGTCGTGAGCTGGACCGCAACGGCCTGAAGCGGCACGACGAGCTGCCCGAGGCCACCGCCATGCGCCAGGTCGAACGGGTCCGCGAGCTGCCGCAGAAGCTGATGCCGGGCCGCGCCGACGACAGCTGACCGGTCGGCCGACACGGCCGGAGCCGCTCAGCCGACGGCTCGTGCCAGTGCAGGCGCCAGGTCGCCGCGTGGTTCGACCACGACCTCGGGCACGTCCAGCCAGTCGCCGAGAGCGGCGAGCTCCGCGGCCAGTTCGCGTGCGACATGTACGAGGTCGGCACCGTCTTCGGCGAAGGCGCTGCGCACCAGCAGCCGGCCGGTGGACCGGTCGGCCTTGAGGTCGACCCGCGCCACGAGGTCCTCGCCGAGCAGGAACGGCAACACGTAGTAGCCGTACACCCGCTTCGGTTCGGGGACGTAGATCTCGATGCGGTAGTGGAAGTCGAACACCCGCAGCGCCCGCTCGCGGCGCCACACCAGCGGGTCGAACGGCGACAACAGGGTGCGGGCGGGGAAGGTGCGGGCGGCGCCGGCCTGCGGGTGGCGGTAGACCGGCTCGTCGCCCCACCCGCGCACCCGGACCTCCTCGATCAGCCCCCGGTCGACCAGGCGTGCGAGGGCGGGCCGCACGTCGCGGGTCACGAGCCGGTGGTGGTCGGCGAGGTCGGCGGCGGTGCCGATGCCGTGTGCCGCGACGGCACGCAGCAGCAGGCGCTCGCGGGTCTCCTCGAGCGGCAGGACCTCGACGTCGCGGACCGCCGACGGGATGACGCGCTCGGTCAGGTCGTAGACCGCGACGAAGTTGGGGGTGCGGTGGTGGATGGTGAGGTCACCGCGCACCGCGAGGTAGTCCAAAGCGAGGCGTCCCTTCGGCATGCCCCACCAGGGTCCGCTGCGCTCACCGGGGTCGTCGAGGTCGCGGACGCTGCGCGGCCCGTGGTTCGCGATCTCCTCGAGCACCGCGTCGAGGTAGCCGGGGTGACGGTCCTCGACCTCCCGGATGCGTTCCCAGCGGCGGGTCGACGCCCGGCGGTGGTGGAACAGCGGCCACGCCTCGACGCCGGTCATCGAGGCGACGTGGATCCAGCCCTCGAACAGCTCGCGTGAGCGCCACAACCACCGGTCACGGGCCGCCCGGTCGTGGGGGCCGATCCGCGACCAGAACGGCAGCTCGTGCGCCCGTGCCAGCACGTTGACGCTGTCGAGTTGCACGATGTCGACCGTGTCGACGACCCGACGCAGGTGCCTGACGTCACGGCGGACGTCGGCGCCAGGGCGCTCGCGGCCGAACCCCATCGCCGTCAGGGCGATGCGGCGCGCGTTCTTCGCTGAGAGGGTCCGCATGGTGCGGGGACGCTAGCCGCGCGTTGCGGACACGCCCGGCCAGGTCCTCGGCGTCAGGCGGTGTGCCCGCCGTCCGCATGTCCCGCGTCCGCGGACTGAGCGTCGGCCTCGGCCTGCCGGCGGACCGCCTCGGCGACGACGGGGACGACGCGGTCGCTGAACACGCTGGGGATGATGTGGGAGGGGTGCAGTTCGTCCTCGCCGACGACCGCGGCCAGCGCGCGAGCCGCCGCGGCCTTCATCTCCTCGGTGATGTAGCGGGCGCGGGCGTCGAGCGCCCCGCGGAAGATGCCCGGGAAGGCCAGCACGTTGTTGATCTGGTTGGGCTGGTCGCTGCGACCGGTCGCGACCACGGCCGCGAACTGCCGGGCGGCGACCGTGTCGACCTCGGGATCGGGGTTGGCCAGCGCGAACACGATCGCGTTCTCGCGCATGGTGGCGAGGTCCTCGGGCTGCAGCAGGTTGGGGGCGCTGACCCCGATCAGCACGTCCGCGCCGCGGATCGCGTCACGCAGCGTTCCCGACCGGCCGTCGGGGTTGGTCCGCTCCCGCAGCCACTGGTGGCTGTCGTGGCTGCAGGGATGGTCCCTGCCGCCGATGATGCCCTCGACGTCGGACACGAGCAGGTTGCCCACGCCCTCGCGCAACAGCAGGCGGGCGATGGCCATCCCGGCTGCACCGGCCCCCGACAGCGCGACGGTGACGTCGCCGAGCGGCTTGTCGACCAGGCGCAGGGCGTTGATGAGCGCGGCCATGACGACGATCGCGGTGCCGTGCTGATCGTCGTGGAACACCGGGATGTCCAGCGACGCCCGCAGACGGTCCTCGATCTCGAAGCAGCGCGGTGCGGAGATGTCCTCGAGGTTGATGCCGCCGTACACGGGGGCGATGGCCTCGACGGTGCGCACGATCTCGTCGGGGTCCTTGGTGTCGAGGCAGACCGGCCAGGCGTCGATGTCTGCGAACCGCTTGAACAGGGCGGCCTTGCCCTCCATCACCGGCAGGGACGCCGCCGGTCCGATGTCGCCGAGCCCGAGGACCGCACTGCCGTCGGTGACGATGGCGACGGTGTTGCCCTTGATGGTCAGGCGGCGGGCGTCGTCGGGCTTGTCGGCGATGGCGCGGCAGACGCGGGCGACCCCTGGCGTGTACGCCATCGACAGGTCGTCGCGGGTCGCGAGCGGCACCCGGGAACGGACCTCGAGCTTGCCGCGCAGGTGCAGCAGGAACGTGCGGTCGCTGACCCGGTGGACCTCGACGCCGTCGAGGTCGTCGACGGCCGCCGTGATCTGGTCGGCGTGCCCCGCGTCACCAGCGTTGACGGTCACGTCGATGACCACCACGTCGCGCTGCGTCTCGACGAAGTCCAGTGCGGTGACCGCGCCGCCGACCTCGCCGATCGCCGTGGTGGTCCGACCGATGGCGCTCTGGTCGTCCGCGCTCAGCCGGAGCCGCAGCGTGATGGAGTAGCTGGCGTTCGGAAAGGCGACGGACATCTGGGCGGCGGCCTCGACTTGACGTGGACGTCGAAACTACTGCCCGGTGTCGACCGCCGCGAGTTCGGACGAGGGCGGCAGCTCGAGCTGCACCAGCCGCTCGACGGCACGCTCGGCGGGGGACAGCCCGTCGACGTCGCCCGGTGTGTCGTCCCAGGCCGTGTCGAAGTGTCCGAAGCGGTAGGCCTTCGGGACGCGTGGGTCGAGGTAGCTCGCCCGGCACACCGCGCGGGTGTTGCCGAGCCGTTCCGCCGCCGCATCGATGGCGGCCAGCACGTGGTCGTCGGCCTGGCGCTGGTGCTGCGGGGGGCCGAGGTCACGCAACGTCTCGGCCGCGACGACGGTGCCACCCCAGGTCCGGAAGTCCTTCGCCGTCAGGTCGTCCCCCGAGATCTCGCGCAGGTAGGCGTTGACGTCGCCCGAGTCGACCTGCCGCCACGTGCCGCCACCGTCCTGCCAGGCGAACAGCCGCTGTCCCGGGATCTCCTCGCAGCGCAGGAGTTGGCGCGCCAGGCGCGGATGACGCAGCTCGAGGTCCTGCTCCTGCCCGCTCTTGCCCGGGAAGCTGAAGTGCACCCGGGTGCCGTGCACGTCCACGTGCTCACAGGCGAGCGTGGTCAGGCCGATGGCGCCGCCCTCCTCGTCCGGCTCGCGGCTGCCGATCCGGATCATGGTCTCGTCGAGCAGTGCCACGACCAGGGCAAGCACCCGTTCGCGGGACATCGTGCGCGCACGCAGGTCGCGGTCGACCGCGTCGCGGATGCGGGGGAGCGCGGCCGAGAAGGCGCCCATCCGGTGGAACTTGGTCGCGTCGCGGACGGCCCGCCACCGGGGGTGGTAGCGGTACTGCTTGCGACCGGCGTCGTCGATGCCCGTGGCCTGGATGTGCCCGGCGGGGTCGTCGCAGATCCACACGTCGGTCCACGCCGGCGGGATCGCGAGTGCCTTCATGCGCTCGCGCTCCTCGCCGCGCACGATCGTGCCGTCGTCGCGGACGTAGGAGAAGCCGCGACCGCGACGGAGACGACGTGTCCCGGGCTCGTCGTCGCTGACGTAGACCAGCCCGGCCGCCTCGGCATGCGCCTCGGCGGAGGCGTCGGCGGGCAGGCCGGCGACCACCGGCAGGATGCCGGTGACGGTCGGGTCGTCGGGAGCGGCGGTCATCCTGGCTGGATACCGCGCCGTCCCCGGTGCCCGATGACGACGCCGGGGCCCTGCGGTGGTGTCCGCGCGCGCTTCCGGGATCCCGGTGACCCGAAGGTCGGTCCTGCCTCCGCCGAATCCGCCCGGCTTGGCGTCATACTCCCCTCGGACCCGGAGGAGTGCACATGACGGATCGGTCGGCGCCGGGCGGGCTCGTCAGCGGCGGTCACGTGCGGGTGATCACCCTGGAGCAGGCCGCGGTCGAGGCGCGTGAGCTGCTCGACGACTTCGAGCGTCGCTACGGGCTGCCCTCGGACCGTCGCGGCGAGGCGTTCACCGATGCGGACGGGGTGCTGCAACGTACGGGCGACTACCTGCTCTGGTCGACGACCTGGGAGCGGTGGCACGGGCTGACCTCGCGTCTGGCTTCCTGAGGCAAGGGCCGCCGACCCGGCGCACGGAAGTGCGCGGGGTTCTCACGGAAGTGTCCGGGGGTTCTGGGCGTTGTCCCGGTCGGGCCGTCCGGCGCCGTCTGCCACGGATACGCTGCGCGCCGATGGCCACCGGCGGTGCCGACAGCGCGCCGGTCGCCGATTTCCGCCCCTCCCCGTCCACTCCGAGGTGTCGTTTCCATGCCCGTCGTCCGGATTCCCACGGTGCTGCGCAAGCACACCGACAACCAGGCCAAGGTCGAGGCCGCCGGCGGCACGGTCCGCGAGGTCTTCGCCGACCTGACCGGTTCGCACCCGGGACTGCAGGAGCAACTGTTCGACGGTGACGCCGTTCGTGGCTTCATCAACGTCTACGTCGACGACGAGGACATCCGCTACGTCGAGGGGCTCGACACGCCCGTCGAGGACGACACCGAGATCGCCATCATGCCCGCCGTTGCCGGTGGCGCGGAGGCGAAGCCGAGCACGCACGGCACCATCGTGCTCGCCGGTGGCGCCGGCGCCTAGGGACGTGCGGTATGACGACGTCTCGCAGGCCATCGGCAACACGCCGCTGGTGGGCCTGCCGCGCCTGTCGCCCGACGGCTACCGCATCTACCTCAAACTCGAGGGCCACAACCCGACGGGGTCGGTCAAGGACCGGGTGGCGAAGTACCTGATCGAGCAGGCCGAGCAGCACGGCCGGCTCACGCCGGGTCAACGGGTGCTGGAACCGACGTCGGGCAACACCGGCATCGCGTTGGCGGCCATCTGCAAGGTGAAGGGCTACCCGCTCACCTGCGTCATGCCGGAGAACACCTCCGAGGAACGCAAGCAGCTGCTGACGATGTTCGGGGTCGAGCTGGTGTTCTCGCCGGCCACCGAAGGCTCGAACGGCTCGGTCAGGGTCGCGCGCGAGATGGCTGCGGCCGACGCCGAGGTGTTCATGCCGTTCCAGTACGGCAACCCGGCCAATGCGCTGGCGCACTACGAGACGACGGCGCCCGAGATCCTGGCCGACCTGCCCGGGCTGACCGCCTTCGTGGCTGGCCTCGGCACGGGCGGCACCGTCACCGGTGTCGGCCGACGGCTCAAGCGCCATGACCCCGACATCAAGGTGTTCGCCGCCGAGCCCGAGTACGGCGACCTCGTCTACGGCCTGCGCAACCTCGACGAGGGCTACGTCCCCGAGGTGCTCGACCAGTCGGTGCTCGACAGCCGGATCAAGGTCAACTCGCTCAACGCGCTGCGCTACACCCGCCGACTCGCCGAGGAGGAGGGCATCTTCGCCGGCGTGTCGACCGGTGCGTCCCTCGCGGTCGCGGTGCGGGTCTGCAAGCGCCTGCCCGAGGGGTCCTCGATCGTGGCGCTCTCACCGGACGGCGGCTGGAAGTACCTCTCGACCGGCGCCTACGCTCCGGGCGACGTCGAGGCGATCGCGACGAAGATCTCCGGCACGCTCTGGGCCTGAGGCGTCGCCCCGCATCTGGGGCCGGTCACACCGGCTGACTACGCTCCCGCCCGACGGCAGGAGCGGGCGTGGGTCTGGAGCTGACGGTCCTCGGATGTGCGGGTTCGCACACCGGCCCCGGTCGTGTGTGCTCGGGCTACCTCGTCACCGCCGACGGCACCCGTCTGCTGGTCGACTGCGGCAACGGCGCCACCGCCAACCTGCAGCGCTTCTGCCGCTTCGACGAGCTCGACGCCATCGTGGTCACGCACCGCCACGTCGACCACTGCATCGACCTGGTCGGCATGTACTACGGCCTGCGCTTCCACCGGGACGGCGCGAAACGCATCGACCTGTATGCCGCCGCCGAGGTCGTGGACACGCTGACGGGCCTGCTCTCGGCCGACTCCGCCCTGGGCTTCCACGACGTGTTCGAGGTCCACGAGGTCACCGCCGACACCGAGGTGACCGTCGGTCCGCTGGCACTCACCTTCGCCGAGTCGGTGCATCCGGTGCCGACCGTCTCCGTGGCGATCGAGCACGCCGGACGGCGGCTGGTGTACTCGTCGGACTCCGCAGGCGGTCCCGCCTTGATCGAGTTGGCGCGGGGGGCCGACCTGCTGCTCTGCGAGGCGACCTGGCAGGGTGACCCCGACGCGTATCCCGACGGCATGCACCTGACGGCGCGCGGCGCGGCCGAGGTGGCCCGTGAGGCAGGCGTCGCCCGGCTGGTGCTCACCCACGTCCTGGGTTCGCTCGATCCGCGGATCTCGGTCACCGAGGCGACCGAGGTGTTTCCCGGTCCGGTCGAGGCCGCCGCCGACCTGCGCTCCTGGGTCGTCTGACACACTCCGCGCGCATCGCGGGACCAGAGCCTGGGTGTCTCGTACCTTTCGCGGGATGGGGCGTTCATGGGGGGCGCCCAGGGGAGGACGTACCACGTGAAGCGCATGTTCATGCTCGCCCTGGCGGCACTGTTCGTCGTCGCCGGCGCCATGCCGGCCGCCGCGATCACCCAGGGAACGCCGGACGGCAAGACCCACCCGATGGTGGGCCAGCTGTTCTTCCACGTCCCGGACGACCCGGATCCGAGGTTCACCACCCCCGGTGCGTGGTACTCGTGCACGGGCACGCTGATCGCGCCGAACGTCGTGCTGACCGCCGGCCACTGCACGTTCGCCATAGGAAAGGGCGGCACGTCGACCCTCCCCGACGGGCGCGGCGGAACGGACGTGTGGATCACGTTCGAGGAGTTGCCCAACCTCGACGAGCTGCTGGCGCCCAGCCTGTCCTTCAACGGAGACAACGCGGCGCGTTACGCGGCCTGGTCGAAGGCGCTCAACGGTGACCGGACGTGGCTGCGCGGCACGGCCCAGGCGCACCCGAACTACGACGAGCGCAGCTTCTACATGGCCGACGTCGGCGTCGTGGTGCTCGACAAGTCGCTCAAGAAGGCGAAGGTCGCCCAACTGCCGGAGGCCGGCTACCTCGATCGCGTCCTTGCCGACAAGAACGACGACAAGCTGTTCACGCCCGTCGGCTACGGCGTGCAGTCGATGGTGCCCTTCTACGACCCCGGTGGCACCCGGCAGTGGTCGACCTCGAAGCTGATCGACCTGCGCGGCACCCACGGCATCCCGGCGGGGACCGTCGCCAAGTTCAGCAACAACCTCGGGAAGAACCACACCGGTGGGGCCTGCAGCGGCGACTCGGGCGGTCCGCTGTTCAAGCAGGGCAGCTTCCTGATCGGGGCGATCACGTCCTACGGGATCAGCCCCTGCATCGGCAACGACGGCGCCTACCGCATCGACAAGGAACTCGACCTCGGGTGGATCCGCAGCTTCGTGCGCTGATCTCTCCCGCCACGCCGACGGCCGTCCCTCGGGGCGGCCGTCGCCGTGTCGCGGATCGGCAGTAGCGTTGCGGACACCGACGAGGAGACCCGCGTGACCGAGCCCGCCCGCCCCGATGGCCGCGCCGCCGACCAGCTGCGACCCGTGACGCTGGAGCTGGGCGTGCAGCGCAATCCCGCGGGTTCGGCCGCGGTCGGCTTCGGGGGCACGCGGGTGTTGTGTGCCGCCTCGATCGAGGACGGCGCGCCCCGGTTCCGGGAGCGTCGTGGCTGGGTGACCGCCGAGTACGCGATGCTGCCGGGGTCGACCTCGGACCGTGCTCGGCGCGAGCGCAACGGGCCCGGCGGCCGGTCGAAGGAGATCGAGCGCCTGATCGGCCGTTCGCTGCGCAGCGTCGTCGCCCTCGACCGACTGCCGGACGTCACGGTGACCGTCGACTGCGACGTCCTCGAGGCGGACGGCGGCACCCGCACGGCGGCGATCACCGGCGGGTGGGTGGCCCTGGCGCAGGCCATGCGAAGCCGGGGTTGGGAGTCCCACCTCGTCGGCCAGGTCGCGGCCATCTCGGTCGGCATCGTCGACGGGCAGGCCGTGCTCGACCTGCCCTACGTCGAGGACGTGCGTGCCGAGGTCGACATGAACGTGGTCGCCACCGCCGACGGGCGCCTGGTCGAGGTACAGGGCACCGCTGAAGGAGAACCGTTCGACCGTGCGCAGCTCGACCGGTTGCTCGATCTCGCCCTGGCGGGTTGCGAGCAGCTGTTCGTCGCCCAGCGGGCCGCCCTCGACGGCGGTGCGGCGTGAGTCGTCGGCTGGTCGCGGCCACGGCCAACCGCAAGAAGCTGGACGAGATCCGGGCACTGATCGGGCACCTCGACGTCGAGGTGGTGGCGATGACCGAGCTCGGCGTGCCGAGCCCGGTCGAGGACGGCGACACGTTCGAAGCCAACGCTTTGATCAAGGCCCGGGCGTGTGTCGCGGCGACCGGCCTGCCGGCCGTCGCCGATGACTCCGGCCTGGAGGTCGACGCGTTGGGCGGTGCGCCCGGTGTCCACTCCGCCCGCTACGCCGGCGTCCACGGCGACGACGCGGCGAACAACGCCAAGCTCGTCGCCGTGTTGCGGGATGTCCCCGCCGAGCGGCGGACCGCCCGTTTCGTCGCGGCCGTCGCCTTCGTCGCCGCCGACGGCACCGAGCACGTGGTCCGCGGCACGATGGAGGGACGCGTCGTCGACGAACCGGCCGGCGAACACGGCTTCGGGTACGACCCCCACTTCGTCAGCGAGGCGGCCGGCGACGGCCGCACCAACGCGCAGCTGAGCCCGGACGAGAAGAACCGACTCAGTCACCGCGGTGCCGCGTTCCGGGCGTTGCTCCCGCGCATCGAGGCCGCCTTCCGCGACTGAACGCCTTCGCAGCCCAGCCCCCGGGCGTGGGGACCCTCTCGGTCGCCTGGATGCTGCAGGCAGGCACACTCGCGCAGTCCTCGAGCCGGTCGGGACTTCGACTGGAGATGACGTGGGAACAGAGACCGCAGAGCGCGACGAAACCGGCATCACGCCGTGGCGGCGCTGGCGTCGTGTGCTGTTTCTGGTCCTGGGCGCATTGGTGGGTCTGGCGCTCGTGGTGGTTGTCGCGTTCCTGCTCTTCGAAGACCAGCTGGTCATGGCGGTCGGCGGAGCTTCGGGGGCGCCGGTCCGGCCCGAACCCGAGTTGCAGACGGCGATCGAAGCGGCGTTCGAGGAGGCCGAGGGAGACGACGTGGTCGTCCTCACCGACGTGATCCGCTTCGACTGGGACATCGTGGGGGTGTTCGGCCCGTACACCCCGCACGAGAAGGTCGTCGAGCAGATGGGCGTTCGCGTACCACGGGGTGTGACCAACAACACCGCGTTGGAGAGCTCCTGCCTGCTGGTGTTCCGCGGTGGCGACCGCATGGTCGCCTGGACCACCGTGGGCCGGAACGCCGCCGAGGGCTTCGGTGACGAGGTAACGGGCGTGCATTCCTCGGACGAGGCGAGGTTCGAGGCCGACTCCTTCATGCCGGTGACGAGCAACTGACGCCGTCATCGGCCGGTCCGACGGCGCGAACACCGCCTCGAGTGCGGGGCGGTGACGCGTGTCCGCGTCCGCGGCCGGGTCAGAACTTTCGTCGGCCGCGGTGGTGTCGTGTCGTCGCGCACGCAGAGGCACGGGGCGTCGGGTCCGTATGTCCACCCACACCCGCCGCCGAACTCAACTGAACTGTGTGCGAGCGTTGTGCGGAGCGGTGGGTCGGGAGGCGCATGTTCCACAGGTGGCTGCACCGTCGTCCTTGACGGGACCGCATCCAAACGTACGTTCGAGCCATGAACTCCTCGATCGCCCCGACCTTCTCCCGCCGCCACCGTGGCGGCCCTGGGACCCGTCGGCACGTCACGGCCATGTCCTGGCGCGAGCGCCGAACTTCCGGCCTGCTGGAAGGCGCTGAAGCTTTTGCGGTGCTGGCCGCGGACGAGCGGGCCGGCTATACCCCGGCCGTCGCCACTCCCGAGGCCGTCGTGCCGGCGCCGTCGGGGCCGGATCCTGAGCCGGTGGGGGATCTTCGGGGTGCGGTTGCGCAGGCGCGGGCGGCGCTGTTGCGGGTGCACCGCATGGCCTGTGCGGAGCAGGTGTCGTGGGGTGGGGAGCTGGCGGCACTGAGCGAGCTGGTGGACACGTTGGATCGTGGTCATGCGGCGGCGCTTGCGTTGGTGGATCGGATCGAGTCGCAGGGCCTGGCGGAGCGGCGGGCGGGGTTGCCGTTGGCGTCGGTGTTGGCGATGGGGACCAACGCGCCGTTCGGGGAGCGCCGGTTTCTGCAGACCGCGCGTGAGACGTTGCGGCATCTGCCGGCGGTGCGGGCGGCGTTCGATGCGGGGGTGTTGGGGTGGGGTCAGGTCCGCGCGATCGTGTCCGAGGCCAGGCCGTTGACGGTGGAGTTGCGGGCGCAGCTCGACGCCGGTTTCGCCGATCGGGACGAACTTCGCCGGTTGCAGCCCGACGAGATCGTGGACCGGACCGCGGACGTGGGGTCTGGTCTGCGTGAGGATCTGGCGCGGCGGCGGACGGTGGCCCGCCAGCAGCGCCGCTACCTGCACGTGCAGTCCTCGTTCGAGGGTGGGGTGCGTGGCAACTTCGACCTGCCCGCCGAGGACGGCGCGTTGCTGCTCGAGGCGTTACAGGCCGCCGCGGCCGCCCCGACCGGCGACCGTGACCTCACCGTCGACGCCACCGACCCCACCATCCCCGCCCTGACCGTCCCCGCCCCACCTGCCGGCCCCGCCCCGACCGTCTCCGCCGCCGCTGATGCGGGTGCGGTGGAGGGCGGGTTCGACCGGCCGCGGGCGCGGCAGTTCGCGGATGCGTTGGTGCGGTTGGCCGAGACGTTTCTGGCGGGTGGGCGTGCCGATGGTCGGGTGGTGCGGGCACGGCCCACGATGCTGGTGGTGACCGACATCGCCGCGCTGGTCGGCGACTCGGTCGCGGCCCGTCGGACGCGGCTGTTGTGGCGGCTGCCCGGTGCTCCGCCCGCGCTCACCAGCGACGCGGTGCAGCGGATCTCGTGTGATGCGGACCTGCAGTTCCTGCTGGTCGACGGTCATCAGGTGCTGGGGATCAGTGCACCGACCTCCCAGATCCCGGCGCGGGTGCGGCGTGCGGTTGCGGCCCGTGATCAGGGCTGCCGGTTTCCGGGCTGCCGGGCCCCGGTGGGCTGGACCGATCTGCACCACGTGATCGGGCGTGAGCGGGGCGGGCCGACCACCGTGGACAACCTGGTCGCACTCTGCCGCCGCCACCACATGGCGGTCACCGAGGGACGCTGGCGTCTGACCATGACCGACGACGCGACCGTGACCGTCCGACGCGGACGCCACACCTCCACCTCCGACCCGCCCCTACGCCGCCATCCCATCGACGGCTGACCGTCGCACCCTGCGGATCGTTCGCCGCCGGACCCGCCGGGGGGCGTCTCCGGCAGACCCTCACCCGGTGATTCATGCCTGCTCGGGCGTCAGCCCAGCGAGTCCTCGAGGTCGCGGACAGCGCGGTTGGCGAGCTCGAGCTGATGATCGTCAGGACGGTCGCCGAGCGCGGTCAGCGAGGCGACTGCCCGCTGGGTGCTGCCGGGCTCGAGGGTGAACCCCGAACGGTCGATCCGGTCGATGCCGGCAACGGGGCGGGTGGCCGGCTCACCGCCGTCCACCCCGAGCATGCCCAGAATGCGTCCGAGGCGCGCCTCGAGCTCACGCCAGCCGGCGTCCCCCTCGCCGGCGTCGGACTGGCCGGCGTCGGACTGGCCGTCGTCCGGCAGACGCGACGCGGCCAATACCCGCGACTGGTGCAGCACCTGCACGAGCTGGAAGTCCTGGGTGCCGCTGCCACTGGCCTGCGGCAGGGACTTGTCGTCGTCGGCCATGGTGCACTCCCTGGTCGCGTCTACGTCGGTCGCGTCTACGTCGGTCGCGTCTACGTCGGTCGCGTCTACGTCGGTCGCGTCTACGTCGGTCGCGTCCGCGGCAATCGCGCCCGGGTCGGCCGCGCGGTCGCTTCCGCATGTGCCATCCACCGTCGCCGACCGCGCGGCAGGGTGCAATCGGCTGGCCCCGCCGGTCGGGCGGGTCCGCGGGCGGTCCTAAGCTGCCGCTCCGCTCGCGCGCCGCATCGCGCTCCCGACTCGCCGCCCCGGTTCCGCCCGTGCCTGCCTCCCCATTCCCCTCCGCGCCCTCCGGACGGCCTGCCGCCAACCAGCTGGTGCGCCTGTGGCGCTATGCCCGGCACCGCCGGCGGCGGGCGGTCGTCGCCACGATCGCCTCCGTGCTCAACACCCTGTTCGACATCGCGCCGCCGTACCTGATCAGCATGGCCGTCGACGTGGTGGCCGCCGGTGAGGACTCGCTCATCGGCCGCTGGTTCGACCTGCCGTCGCAACGCGACCAGCTCGTGGTCGTGGCGATCCTCACGGTCGTGGTCTGGGTGCTCGAGTCCGCGACCGACTACTGGGCCGACGTCGAGTGGCGGAACCTGGCGCAGACCATCGAGCACGAACTGCGCATCGACGCCTACGAACACGTCCAGGGCCTGGACCTGGCCGCCTTCGAGGACCGCAGCACCGGCGGGCTCATGGCGATCCTCAGCGACGACGTCAACCAGCTCGAGCGCTTCCTCGACCACGGCCTGCTCCTGCTGATCCACATCGCCGTGTCGGTGCTGGTCATCGGTGGCACCTACATCGCCTACGCCCCCGGGATCGGCGTGCTGGCCGTTCTGCCGGTGCCGTTGATCGTGTGGGGCTCGGTCCGCTTCCAGCGCACGCTCGCGCCGCGGTACGCCCACATCCGCTCGCGCGTCGGCATCCTCACCGGCTCGCTCGGGAACGCGTTGGGAGGCATCGCCACGATCAAGGCGTTCGGGGCCGAGCGGCGCGAGCTCGCCCGGATCGAACGCGAGTCGGAGGACTACCGCCAGGCCAACCGGCGCGCGATCTGGCTGTCCGCCGCCTTCGTGCCGCTGATCCGCATGCCGATCCTGGCCGGCTTCACCGCGATCCTGCTGCTCGGGGGGCTGCGGACACTCGACGGCACCATGGAGGTCGGCGTCTACACGCTGATGGTGTTCATGGTCCAGCGGCTGCTGTGGCCCCTGACCCGGCTGGGGGAGGTGCTCGACCAGTACCAGCGCGCGATGGCGTCGACCCGGCGGGTGCTCGACCTGCTCGACGAACCGCACCACATCGTCGGCGGCACGAAGGCGCTGCCCCGACCGCGGGGCGACGTCGACTTCGACGGTGTCCGGTTCGCCTACGCGACCGGCGAGGAGGTGCTGCACGGCATCGACCTGCGCGTGCCGGCGGGCGAGACCCACGCGATCGTCGGCGCCACGGGCGCGGGCAAGTCGACGGTCGTCAAGCTGCTGCTGCGCCTGTACGACGTCACCGACGGTGCGGTCCGCCTCGACGGGCACGACCTGCGGGAGCTGCGCCTCGACGACCTGCGCGCCGCAATCGGCTTCGTGAGCCAGGACGTGTTCCTGTTCCACGGCACCGTGCGCGAGAACCTCGTGTACGGCCGTCCCGATGCGACCGAGGACCAGATCCGTGCCGCCGCCGAGGCGGCCGAGGCCGCCGACTTCATCGACGCGATGCCGCAGGGCTACGACACCGTCGTCGGCGAACGGGGGCAGAAGCTGTCCGGCGGCCAGCGGCAGCGGCTTTCGATCGCCCGGGCGATCCTGCGCGACCCGCCGGTGCTCGTCCTCGACGAGGCGACCTCGGCGGTCGACAACGAGACCGAGGCCGCCATCCAGCGCTCGCTCGCCCGGGTGTCGCGCGACCGCACGACCATCGTCATCGCCCACCGGCTGTCCACCATCCGGCACGCCGACCGCATCCACGTGCTGCACCAGGGCGAGGTCGTCGAGGCAGGCACCCACGACGAACTCGTGGCCGCCGACGGCCGCTACGCCGCCCTGTGGAAGGTCCAGACCGGGGAGCTCGCACCCGACAGCAGCCCGTACTGAGGCGAATCGCGCGGGTGTCAGGGGTGGCGGACACCCTCGCCACGCAGGACGGCGGCGTAGCCCTCGCGGTAGGTCGGGTAGGCGAACGCGAAGCCCGTCGCCAGCAGCCGGTCGTTGCGGCAGCGCTTGTCACCACCACGCGACCGCTGGTGGGCGCCCTCCGGCGGGGGCGGTACGCCGAGCTGGTCGGCGAGCCAACGCACGACCTCGCCACGGTCCACCGGTGCCTCGTCGACGCCGAGGTAGACCTCCGCCGGGTCGGCGACCCGTGTCAGCAGATGCACGATCGCCTCGGCGGCGTCGTCGCGGTGGATGCGGTTGGTGTGCACCGGCGGTTGCGGGGCCACGGCCTCGCCCGCCCGCACCTGGTCGAGCAGGCGCGTGCGACCCGGCCCGTAGATGCCGGCCAGCCGGAACACGGTCCCGGGCAACGGTGCCTCGAACAGCAATTGCTCGGCCTCCACCAGGACGCGTCCGGTGTCGCTGTTCGGCCGGGTCGGGGTCGTCTCGTCGACCCAGCTGCCGTCGTCGACGCCGTAGACGGCGGTGCTGGAGACGAACAGCACGCGCTGCGGCGAGGCGCCGGCGCGCTGCAGACCGTCCAGGACGCCGGCGAGACCGTCGTGGTAGACCCGCCGGTAGGCGGACACCGAGCGCTGGCCCGGCGCCGCGGCGAAGACGACCGCGTCGACGTCGTGGGGCAGCGGAGGCAGCGCATCGCCGAGGTCGCCCGCCAGGCGTTCGAAGCCGCTCGGCAGCCGCTCTGCTCGCCGCCGCAGTCCCACCACGTCGTGCCCGTCGCGGAGCAGGCGCAACCCGGTCTCGGTCCCGAGGTCGCCGCATCCGGCGATGAGCACCTTCATCGCCCGTAGGCGTCCACGACCGCGTCCAGCAACGGCGGCCACGCCTGCCGGCTCCAGTCGCCGAAGGGGCGGTCGGCGAGCGAGGCGACGGCCACGTGCGCCTGTGGATCCACGACGATGAACGACCCGCTCTGGCCGAAGTGCCCGAACGACGCCGGCGAGAGGCGCTCGCCGGTCCAGTGGGGCTCCTTGCCGTCCTTGATCTCGAAGCCGAGCCCCCAGTCGTTGGGCTGCTGTCGGCCGTGTCCGGGCAGCACGCCGCCGAGGCCGGGAAACGCGACCGTGGTCGCCTGGCGGACCAGGTCGGGGTCCAGCAGGGTCGGGGCCAGCAGCTCGCGACCGAAACGCAGCAGGTCGCTGACCGTGCCGAGCGCGTCCTTGGCGGGGGAGCCGTCCAGCACCGTGTCGTGCATGCCGAGCGGCGCGAACACCTCGTGCTCGACGTGCTGGGCGAAGGGGGCGTCGACCCGCTCGGCGACGAGCTCACCGAGCACCTCGAAGCCGGTGTTGGAGTACACGCGACGGGCGCCCGGCTCACCGGTCAACGGACCGCCCTCGAAGTTGAGGCCGGACGCGTGCGCCAGCAGGTGCCGCACGGTCGCGCCGGGAGGGCCGGCGGGCTCGTCGAGGTGCAACGCCCCGTCCTGCACCGCGATCAGCACCGCGTAGGCCGCGAGTGGCTTGGTGACCGACGCCATCGGCAGGACCTCGTCGACGGCCCCACGGGCCTCGAGCGTGGTGTCGGCATCGGTCACGCCGGCTGCCGCGGTGTCGACCGGCCAGTCGTCGAGGGGGGCCAGGACAGCAACCAAGGAAGCGACTCCGGGACAGGGGTGGGTGGCGTCGGATGACGGGCGGCCGGGTGGTGGCCAGCGACTGTAGTGACCCCCGAGGAGGCGGTGACCCCCGAGGAGACGTCGCCCTACAGCTGGCCCACCAGGTCACGGGGGGCGTCGACGACCCGTTTGGCACCGGCGGCACGCAGGTCGTCGTCCCCGAAGCCGCCGCAGCGGACCGCGATGGCGTCGATCCCGGCCCGGCCTGCGGCGAGGGCGTCCCACGGCGCGTCACCGATCATGATCGCCTGGGCCGGGTCGATGCCGGCCTCGGTGCACGAGGCGAGCAGGAGGTCGGGCGCCGGCTTGGACGATTCGACCCCGTCGGCGTCGGTGAAGGGCAGGTCCTCGCGACCGAGCACGGCCAGCAGCGCCTTGCGCTCGTCGGTGCCCGCCGAGGTCGAGATGATGAACGGCACGCCGCGCTGCTCGAGGTCGTCGAGCAGGTCCAGGGCGCCGTCCGTGCGCCGCAACGTGTCGACGCGGTCGAGGAACCGGCGCTTGTGGTCGTCGGCGAGGTCGTCGGCGTCGTCGACGTGCCGGCCGAGCAACCACGGCACGATCCGGTCGCTGCCCATGCCGATGCCGGCGTGGATCCGCCACTGCGGCACGTCGTAGCCGGCCGCGGCGAACGCCTCGTGCCAGGCGACGACGTGCTGGTAGACCGAGTCGACGAGCGTGCCGTCGAGATCGAGGAGGACGCCGGCGGTGGGGTGTGGGGAGGAAGTCATGACCAGAGCATGACCCACCTCCGCAAGTGGCGCGCGCCACGGGCTCGGCCGCACGTCCGAGGCGCGCCAGGACGCAAGTTTCCCGGCCTCCTGCCGATAGTCGTCGTGGGAGCCACGCCACGCGGACCGGCGTCGCCCCGTCGGTCCGGGCCACGTCGTCGGCTGTGACCACCACCCCGAGGAGCCAGAGCATGCACGACCTGCTGGGCGAGGTCCTGATCACCAGGCAACCGATCCTGACGCCCCAGCTGGAGGTCGTCGGCTACGAGCTGCTCTACCGCGAGGCCGAGTCCGAGGACGGCCCCGCCTCCCATGCCCCCGAGGACGTGCGGGCGGCGGCGCGGGTACTGGTCGACGGTGTGCTGGCGATGGGGCTCAACGAACTGACCGGAGGCGAGGACGCCTGGGTCGCCGTCCCGGTGGAGCTGCTGCTCGAGGACGCCCTGCTCGACGTCCCGCCGACGGGCCTGCTGCTGGAGGTGAGCGGCGGCGCGGAGCGGGTCGACGAGCTGCGCGCAGCCCTGACCCGACACCGGACCGCCGGCTTCCGACTCGTGCTGGCGGACGTGCACGCCGACGACCCGCGGCGCGAGCTGGCGCACCTGGTCGACGTCGTGAAGCTGACGCCGGCCGACGGGTGGCAGGCGGTCGTCCCGCTGGTGCGTGAACTCGCGGCTTCCGGACACCGCGTCGCCGTCGCCGGCGTCGAGGACCCCGACGGGTTCGAGGCGTTGACCGCGGCCGGCGCCAGCCTGATCCAGGGATTCTTCTTCACCCGTCCGCGCGCCGTGCGTGGCGTGCGGCCGCTCGGACTCGCTCCCGGCCACCTCGCGCTGCTGCGCGCACTGGCCGCCGACGAGGTCGACCTCGCCGAGGTGGAGCGCCTGATCCGCACGGACCTGACCCTGTCGGACCGGTTCCTGCGCCTGGTCCACGCCGCATGCGGCTGGCGCGAGGTCGAGTCCATCCACCACGGCCTGGTGCTGCTGGGTGTCCGGGCCGTCCAGCGCTGGGTCGGCCTGCTGCTGTTGTCCGCGACCAGTCGTGAAGCGCCACGCGAACTGGTGGCGGTCGCCAGCGCCCGCGCCCGCGGATGCGAGCTGCTCGAGGAGCTCCGTGGCGGGAACCGTCGCCTCGAGGCCTTCACCCTCGGCATGTTCTCGGTCCTGGGGCCTGACGGCCTGCTCGACCGTGACACGCTTGCCGCGCTCCCCATCGACGGTGACGTCCGGCAGGCACTCGAGCAGGGCGACGGCCCGCTGCGCGAGCTGCTCGAGCTGCAGTTGGCGAGCGAGAAGGCCGAGTGGGAGCGGCTCGTCCACAGCGGCCGACGGTTGGGGCTCGCTCCACGACAGCTGGCACGTGCCCACGCCGACGCGCTGACCTGGTCGACCACGGTGAAGGCGGCGACCTGACCGTCAGAACTCGAGCAGGATCTTGCCGGCCTTGCCAGCCGACTCGAGGTGGTCGAAGGCGTCCCGTACCGCTTCCGCCGGGTAGGCCGTGTCGACGATCGGGTGCACGGCACCGCTGACGAGCAGCGGCAGGACCTCGCGCTCGAACGCGGCCACGGCCGCCGCCTTCTCCGGGATCGACCGCGCACGCAACACCGTGCCGATCAGCCGGGCACGCCGTCCCATCAGCGCGAGCAGCGGCACCTCGACCCGGGAGCCCGCGCCGACCCCGACGACCACGATCCGCCCGCCGGTCGCCAGCACCTCGAGGTCGCCGGGGAAGTGCGGCGCGCCGACGAGTTCGAGCACAACGTCCACGCCGGCGCCGTCGGTCAACGTCCGCGTCTGCGCGACGAAGTCGGCATCGTCGACCGGTTCCGCGCCGAGCGAGGTGACGAGGTCACGGCCCGCCGTCGACCGCGAGACGCCGAGGGGACGCGCGCCGCAGGCGGCCACGATCTGCAGTGCGGCGGTACCGACGCCGCCGGTGGCGCCGTGCACGAGGACCCGTTCACCCGGCGTCATGGCGGCCTGGGTGCGCAGCGCGTCGTGGGCGGTGATGAACGCCTCGGGGACCGCGGCCGCCTCGCGGGCGTCCAGACGCTCGGGGACGGCCGCCAGGTTCGTCTCGTCGACGACCACCCGGCTGGCGAGCCCGCCGCCGGCCACCAGCCCGAAGACGCGGTCCCCGGTCTGCCAACGGCGCGCCCGGTCGCCCAGCATGACCACCTCGCCGGCGACCTCCAGTCCCGGCACGTCGTCGGGTGCGCCCGGCGGAGCGGGGTAGTGGCCGCGCCGCTGCAGCACGTCCGCGGGATTCACGCCGGCGTAGCGGACCGCGACCGCCACCTCGGTGCCCTTCGGCACAGGACCGGGCCGCTCACGGACGTGGACGACCTCGTTGCCGCCGGCTCCCTCGAACACCACTGCGCGCACCGGCCACCTCGTCGTCTCGTCGCGGTCTGCGGGACCGGGCAGCGTAGGAGCCGTTCGTCGCGAGCTGACCTGAAGTAAGGTCGAGGTCGCGCGGAACGAGGTGGAGCGATGACGGACGAACTGGCGGTCGGGACCGTTGCGCAGCGGTCGGGCGTGGCGGTGTCGACACTGCACTTCTACGAACGCAAGGGCCTGATCGCCTCGCACCGGACGGCCGCCGGGCACCGGCGCTACCCGCGGCACGTCCTGCGCCGGCTGGCGTTCATCCGGGTCGCGCAACGCGTCGGGCTCACGCTCGAGGAGATCCGCGCCGCGCTGGACACGCTGCCCGAAGACCAGGGTCCGACCCAGCGTGACTGGCAGCGGTTGTCCGCGGGCTGGCGACCGATGCTCGACGAGCGCATCCGACTGCTGCGCGCCCTTCGCGACCAACTCGAGGGCTGCATCGGATGCGGCTGCCTCTCGCTCGAGACCTGCGGCCTGCGCAACCCGGGCGACGTCGTCGGTGAGCGTGGCCCCGGCCCGCACCACCTGTTGGATGCCGCCGGAGCGAACCGAGACGCCGACATTTGATCGGACCATCGGAAATTAGATGCGTTCCGTTATGCGGTCGACGATGACGTCCGCACGCGCCGAACTGGCAAATTCTATGGCCGCATCGGCCGTCAACGGCGTTCAAGGGTCATCCGTTACGAAATGAGGGAAGCCGAACCTGGCTTGAACGCCCTCTAAGTATCGGTTACACCATGGAGACGGACGGACGAATCGAAGGAAGATTCGCCTAACCTCACCCGGTGGCCTCGTGGGTCCGTCATCCAACGCAGGAGACCCAGATGCCCCTTCCGGTCGAGGAACCGAGCAGCGCCCGCGAGTACCCGCTCGACGAAATCGGTCGGCACATCGACCAGGAGCGGCGCAGTGTCTCGCTGCTCGGCGAGATTCGCGAGATCGTCTTCGGAGCGCAGGACGGCCTGGTGTCCACGCTCGCTGTCGTCGCCGCGGTCGCTGGCGCGACCAGCGACAATCTCGCGGTGCTGATCGCCGGACTCGCGTCCGCGATGGCGGGCGTGTTCTCCATGGCGGTGGGCGAGTACATGGGCTCCAAGAGCCAGGACGAGATCTTCGACTGGCACATCGCCGACGAGCGGGCCGAGGTCGAGGGCAGACCGCTCGAGGCCCAGGCCGAAGTCGCCTACCTGTTCATGGAGGAAGGCATGGTCGAGGACGACGCCTGGGAGGCGGCCGCCATCATCGGCCGTCATCCCGAGTCGTTGCTCGCCACCATGGTCGCCAAGGAACTCGGACTGCAGTACTCCTCCGGCGAGGACACCGCTGGGAGTCCGCTGCGCGGCGCCCTGTTCATGGGCGCATCGTTCGCGGGTGGCGCCCTCTTCCCACTTCTGCCGTTCCTGTTCACCGAGGGGATGCCGGCCCTGGTGGGCGCGACCGCCCTCACCGGTCTGGTGCTGTTCGTGATCGGTGCCGTGAAGGCGCGTTGGACCAACCGCTCATGGCTGGTCTCGGGCCTGGAGATCCTTTCGCTGGCCGCATTCGCCGGCGTGGCCGGTTACCTCTTCGGAAGCGTGCTTCCCGCCCTGCTCGGGTTCTCCGGCATCGTCTGAACCAGGCGTTGCGTGTCGCCGACAATCGACGACGGCCGGTCCTGTCGCCTGGCACCACGACGACGCGGGAGCGGCGGGGCAGACTGGCGGACCGGCCGGTCACGTCGGCCGGTCCCGCCAGGAGCGTTGCGTGGCACTGCATCCAATCGCCTACGACCACCACCTCGACCACGCGGAAGTGACCGATCTTCTGCGGGCGTGGGCAGACGCCTGCCCGGAACTGGTCGAGCTCTCGTGCGCCGGACGGTCCCACGAGGGCCGCGAACTGTGGTTGCTGACGCTCACGAACCGAACCACGGGACCAGCGTCCTCGAAGCCGGCGTTGCTCGTCGACGCCAACGTCCACGCCAACGAGTTGACGGCGGCGTTCGCTGCGTTGCACCTGGTGCACCGTCTCCTGGACGGGCACGGCGACGACCCACGCGTCACCAGACTGCTCGACACGCGCGCGCTGTACGTCTTGCCCCGCATCAATCCCGACGGGGTCGAAGAGGTCCTACGCAGCGGCCGGTACGTGCGGTCCAGCGTGCGGCGGTATCCCGACGTGGAGCCGGGGCCGGGCCTCCACCGCGGCGACGTCGACGGTGACGGGCGGGCGCTCTTCATGCGCTATCCGGACCCGGACGGTCCCTGGCAGCCGCACCCCGACGAGCCGCGACTGCTGGTCCCGCGTGGGCCCGCCGACGTCGACGGACCGTTCTACCGGCTGTTGCTGGAGGGGGAGATCGTCGATTTCGACGGCGTCAGCGTCCCCGTGGCCCCGCCCGCCGAAGGGCTCGATCTTCCCACCAACCTGCCGGCTGACTGGGGCGCGGCGCCGAGACACCCGACCGGAGCCGGCCCCTTCCCGGGATCCGAGCCCGAGATGCAGACCCTGCTGCGTGTCGCGACGGAGCGTCCCAACATCGTCGGCTACGTCTCGTGTCACACCTTCGGTGGCCTTCACCTGCACCCGCCGCTCAACGACGACGACGGGATGCCCGCGTTCGACGGCATGGTGTTCGCCGACCTCGGGCGCATGGCTGCTGCGCGGACCGGCTACCGCAACATGTCGATGCACGATCTCAAGTACGAGGACGGGCAGCGCTTTCGGGGTGGCCCCTTCGGCTGGTTCTACGCCAACCTCGGGATCTACGCCTGGATCACCGAGTTCTGGAACCCGCAGGCAGCAGCAGGGATCACCGACATCCATCCCTCCCGGTGGTTGCTCGAACATCCCCATGAGCACGACCTGCAGTTGCTGCACTGGAGCGACCAGGAACTGGATGGCCGCGGATTCGTCGACTGGTACCCGTTCGAGCATCCCCAGCTCGGCATGGTGGAACTCGGCGGCTGGGACCTGATGAACGCCTGGTACAACCCGCCGTTCGATCGCATCGAGCGGGAGGTCGCCCCGCATACGGAGTGGGTCATCGACCACCTGCTCGCCTCAGCCCTGCTCGAGATCCGCTCGTGGACGAGTGAGGAGATCGGGGACGGCACCCACCGCCTGCGCCTGGTCGTCGTCAACAGCGGCTGGCTGCCGACCTACGGGTCACGGCGTGCCGTGGACCGAGGGGTCGGGGGCCGCATCGAACTCGAGCTGACCCTGCCGGTGACGGCGCGACTCCTCGGCGGTGAGCGCCACACCGACGGCGGTCAACTCGAGGGCCACGTCACGGCGCGCAGCTCGACGACGTGGTGGGGGCACGACGAGGGCACGCCCAACCTGGCCGTGCACGAATGGGTGGTGGCGGCCCCGCATGGCACGCGCGTCGGTGTCCGCGCGTGCCACCCCCGCGCCGGTACCGCCGTGGCCGAGCTCAACCTCTGACGCCACGCCGTCAGAGGCCGGGAAGCCGGCTCTGCTGGGCCAGCAGCCGCAGTTGCAACCACACCACCAGTCGCGCGTCGTGACCGTCCAGATCGAGCCCGAACAGCTCGTTGAGGCGTCGGAGGCGATAGCGCAGCGTGTTCTCGTGGATGTTGAGCCGGGCGGCGGCGGGGGCGACCTCACCGAAGTGGTCGAGGTACCCGAGCAGGGTCACGGCGTAGTCGCTGTTGTGGCGCTCATCGTGGGCGAGCATGCGACGCAGGGGCGACAACAACGACTCGTCACCTGCGGCACCGCGTTCGGCCAGCTCCAGCAATGCCAGGGGCACCTGCACGTCGTCGACGGTTGCGACGACCTGATGGTCCACCTGAGCCATCGCCCGAAGGATCCGGTCGGTGGTCTGCCGGGCCGCACTGACGGTGTCCAGCGTGCCGATGGGTCCGACGGCGACGTGGATGCCGAGTTGAGCGGAGCGGTCCACCGTCGTGGCGACCTCGCGTCCGAAGCGGACCAGACGATCCAGGGCACCGTCCGAAGGAGCCGGCACGAGCGCGTAGATCACCCCGTGCGCCACCGCGCAGACGGCGTCGGGATGCCACGCCTCGCAGTGCATGGTCACGAGGTCGACGATGCGTGCACTGGCAACGCCGCGACTGGCGCTGGCGCCCGTCTGGGCGATCGCGAGCACGGCGATCGGCGTGTCCAAGCCGATGTTGAGTTGGGCGGCGGACACATCGGTCGGCAACGAGGCGTCGAGCAGGGCACGGAGCGCCTCGCCGCGGTTGCGACGGTCGGGGTCGCGGTTGCGGCGAGCCCGAAGCAGGTGCAGCGCCGTGACCGTCGCGGCCTCCTCGAGCTTCTGGGCCGCATCGACCGGCAGCGGCGGCGTTCCGTCGATGACGAAGACGACACCGAGCTGCTGATGGCCGGCGCGCACGGCGATGGCGAGGCGATCGGTGTGCCCGGGCCCCAGTTCCGTGAACCGCACCGGGCCGGTCGCGAGGGCGATCTTGCGGTACTCGTCTTGGTTGCCCGGCCGTTCCGGCGTCCGCAGCCCGAGGATGGCGAGCTTGCGGATCTCGTCGATCTCGTGGTGGGGGAGGTTGGAGTACGCCAGCACCTGCCCGCGCGGGTCCTCGATCGTGACCGCGCCGCCGACGCTCGACGCGATCACGTTGGCGAGGGCGAACAGGTCGCCGATGCCGACCGATGCATAGGTGTCGCTCGCCGGCGACGAGGCACCGGTCGCGGCCGTGATGAGCGCGTCGAGGTGACGCCAGGGCAGCTCGTCGGGTGCCAGCAACAGGGCGACGCCGGCGGCGGAAGCGGCCTCGGCCAGTCCACTCGTGGCCGGCGTTCCATGGGCCTTGATGACGACGCCGGCGTAGCCCGCGGCCGCCGCGGCCTGCACCACCTGGACGGCCTCGGGCGTGGACGCCCTGCTGCCGATGGCGAGCAGGATGCCGCCAGGGGTGGGTGCGAGCGCCTCCTCGCGGTCGTGCAGCACGGGATCGCTGACCGTGGTTCCGAGCGCGACCTCCGGCGTGGCCAGGTGGTGGAGCACATGCGGGCCCAGGGTGCCGAGCAGGTCGGCGAGCGAGGGGCTCGGCGGCGCAGGAGAAACCCCTTCGATGCTGGGCGCTTCCACCGGTTCACCACCATTCACGCGTTCCGGTCGAGCCTACCGAGCGGATGTCAGGCTCCGGCGATGCCACGAACTGTTGCCGGGGACAAGCCGGCCACGCACCTTTGCGTGGGCCCGCCAACGCCGGCGCTCCGGCTGGTGCGTACGGTCGTCGCATGCTGGAACAACCCCTGTACGAAGTCCGCGATCTCGCGCAGCTGCGCGAGATCGTCCGAGGCAACGCCTGGGCGATGCTCGTCACCGGTGCCGGCTCGAGCGGACCCGTCGTCTCGCACCTGCCGGTCCTGCTCGAGGAGGGCCGGGACGATCTGTCCGTGGTCAGTCACGTGGCCAGGGACGACGCAGCGCTGCACGAGCTCGGTCAACATGACGTCGCGCTGGTGTTCCAGGGCCCGAACGGCTACGTGTCGCCGTCGTTCTACGAGGCGGCCCCGTACGTGCCGACGTGGAACTTCGTGGTGCTGCACCTGCACGGGCGACCGGAGTTGCTGGATGCCGAAGCGACCTATGACGTGCTGGACGCGACCGTCGAACACTTCGAATCCCAGCGCGCGGAGCCGTGGCGGCTGGACCGGGTCACGGAGTACGCCCGTCGCATCGCCGTCCACACCGTCGGCTTCCGGATGACACCGCACCGCGTCGTCGGCAAGGCGAAGCTGAGCCAGGACAAGGAACCGGCCATCGTCGACCGCGTCATCGCGGCGCTGGACGAGGATCCGCATCACGCCAATCCCGTGTTGGCCGACGTCATGCGCCGGGCACACCGGGTGGGCCCGGGCGCATGAGCCTGCACGCCGCCGCTCCGGCCGTGGTGACCCCGACCGTGCTGGTCATCGACCGCGTGAAGTTGCCCGGGACGGCCGAGCCGATCCAGGTCGTGGTCCGCGACGGTGTCGTGGCCCATGTCGGACCTGCCGCTGTCGTGGAGGGCGCCACCGAGCGGGTGGACGCGGAGGGCCGCACCGTCCTGCCCGGCCTCCAGGACGCCCACGTGCACGCCACCCAGTGGGCCGCCACGCGGCAGCGCCTGGACTTGTCGACCGCGACCTCGGCACGTGCCGTCGCGGACATCGTGGCGGATGCCGCGCGCCGCGCCCCGTCGTCGCCGGCTGAGCTGCTGGTCGGCAGCGGCTTCCGTGACGGGCTGTGGAACGACCGGCCCCACAAGTCGCTCCTCGACGCCGTGGCACCCGGGCGCGCCGTGGTGCTGCAGAGCGCCGATCTGCACACGGCGTGGCTGAGTTCGGCGGCGCTCCGGCTGGTCGGACACGGCAACCACGAGAGCGGCGTGCTGTACGAGGACGAGTGCTACCGGGTCGTCGCGGCGCTGCCCGAGGCGAGTGTCGAACAGGTCGACGACTGGGTTCTCGAGGCCATGGCGGCGGCCGCCACGCGTGGCGTCACGGGCATCCTCGACTTCGAGATCGGGGACTGCCTTCCGGACTGGCAACGGCGCGCCGCACGCGAGCCGCTGTCCGTGCGGGTCGCCTGCACCGTCTACCGCGCCCACCTGCCCGCAGCCATCGCCCGAGGATGGCGCACCGGCGACGTCGTTCCCGGCAGCGACGGTTGTCTCACGATGGGGCCACTGAAGCTGTTCGTGGACGGCTCGCTCAACAGCCGGACGGCGTTGTGCCACGACCCCTACCCGGGGGATGGGGGACGTGGGCGGCTCGAAACCTCCCCCGACGAGCTGGTCATGCTCCTGCGGCAGGCCGCGGAACACGGGCTGACCACCGCGGTGCACGCCATCGGCGACCGGGCCACCGCCATCGCCCTGGACGCGTTCGAACAGACGGGACTGCCCGGCCGGATCGAGCATGCCCAGCTGGTGGCCTCCGACGATCTGACCCGCTTCGCGCGGCCCGGTCTGGTCGTCGGTGTCCAGCCGGCCCATGCGCCGGACGACCGCGACGTCGCTGACCATCACTGGTCCGGGCGCACGTCCCGGGCGTTCCCGTACGCCGACCTGCTGCGCGCAGGTGCGACGCTCGAGATCGGATCCGACGCGCCCGTCGCTCCGCTGGACCCCTGGGACGGCATCGCCGCCGCCGTGTTGCGCACCGACGACGCGCGTCCCCCCTGGCACCCCGAGCAGTGCATCGACGTGCGCTCGGCCTTGCGGGCCGCGTCCGGTGGCCGCGACACTGTCGCCGTCGGTGACACGGCCGACCTCGTGCTCGTCGACACCGATCCCCTGCAGGTCGAGCCCGACGGGCTTCGCGATCCGGGGGTGGCGGCCACGCTGCTCGGCGGACGATGGACCCATCGGACCCTGTAGATGAACACTCCGGCAGTGCCGGCACTGGCGGCCCGCGGCATCGAGTGGGGGCAGGCCGACGTCCCGATCCTTCGGGGCGTCGACCTCGACTGTCCCGCGCGGACACTGACGGCCCTCGTCGGCCCCAGCGGCGCCGGCAAGTCGACCCTGCTGCGCTGCCTCAACCGCCTCGAGGAACCGCATGCCGGGCAGGTACTGCTCGACGGCGACGACATCCGCTCGCTCGATCCGAGGATGTTGCGACGACGCGTCGGCATGGTGTTCCAGAACCCGGTGCTGTTCCCCGGCACGATCCGAGACAACCTCGCCTTCGCCGATCCATCGGCCGCCGAGTCGACCTTGTTGCGTTGCCTCGATGCGGCGCATCTCGGCGCATCCATGCTGAATCGACCGATCACCGGTCTCTCGGGCGGCGAGGCGCAGCGAGTCACGATCGCGCGGGCGCTCGTGCTGCGGCCACAGGTCCTGCTCCTGGACGAGCCGACGGCGTCACTCGACCGCGACGCCACCGCCCGCGTCGAGCGGCTGGTTCGCGAGCTGGTCGACGACCTCGGGGTGACCTGTGTGCTGGTGTCGCACGATCTCGAGCAGACCCTTCGCGTCGCCGACACCAGTGTCCTGCTGGTCGCCGGTCAGGTGGTGCGTCGCGGGCCACCCGACGAGGTCAGCGCCGGCTGGACGGAGGACGTGGGATGATCGCGGTCGCGGTGGGCCTGGTTCTGGTCGCGGTTGCCATCGCCATCTCCGCGCGGTGGCGACTCGGCATCAGCCGCGAACTCGCCGTCGCCGCCGTTCGGGCCCTGTTGCAGCTCCTGGCCGTGGCACTGGTCATCCAGGCGATCTTCGAACACCTCGGCGCCGCGAGCGTGTTCGTGCTCGGAATGCTCGGGATCGCGGCGTGGACCGCGTCGCGACGCATGTCGTCGGTGCCACGAGCGTTGGCGGTCAGTCTGGCGTCGATCGGTGCTGCCGCGGGCGTCACCCTCACGGTGCTGTTCGCCGTCGGTGCCTTCCCGCTGACCCCGCGGTACGTGATCCCGACCGCCGGCATCATCATCGGCGGCGCCATGAGCTGCGTGTCGCTGGTCGGTATCCGGCTCGCCGACGACCTCGCGGACAAGCGTGGCGACATCGAGGCTCGTCTGGCGCTGGGGGTCTCGGTCGCCGAGGCCGTCCGCCCGTGGGCGCGACGCTCGGTCGTGACCTCGCTCGTGCCGGCGCTCGACCAGACCAAGAACGTCGGCCTGGTGTCGTTGCCGGGTGCGTTCGTCGGCATGCTGCTCGGCGGCGCCTCGCCGATGGAGGCGGCCCAGGTGCAACTGACCGTCCTGCTCGCGCTGCTCGGCACCGAGGCCCTCGCTGCCGTGATCGCCGCGGCCTACATCACCGGCCTGGTGACCCTTCCGGGGGAGCGGCTCCGGCGGCTCGCGTGAAGCTCGGTGGTCCGCGTCGACACGGCGTTTAGCGGGTGCGACAACACGACCCTGGCAACCTTGGAACGCTCCCCATACCCCTGCGGTTCACTGGCCCGCAAGCTGGAATCACCGGGTGGACCAGGGAATGCACGGCGACGAACGAACCGGATCGGAGGCGGATGTGGCGGCACCGACCACGGCCGAACAACCGCCCACGAAATCCGATGCGGCCGGTCGCACCGACGGCGTTGCGCAGCTCAAGCGTGGCTTGGTCGGACCCGCGTCGCTGCGGCTTCTGGGCCTGGTCCTCGCGCTGGTGGTGTTGCTCGTGGTCGCGCTCGCGTCGCTGGCCATCGGTTCCAAGCCGCTGGGCATCTCACTGGTGCTGGAGTCGATCACCGCCTTCGACGCGTCCAGCAATGACCACCAGATCGTGCGCGGGTTGCGGTTGTCCCGGACCCTGAACGGCATGCTCGTCGGCACCGCCCTCGGTCTGTCCGGTGCGATCATGCAGGGCGTCGCCCGCAACCCCCTCGCCGACCCGGGCATCCTCGGGATCAACGCAGGCGCCGCGACCGCCGTCGTCTTCGGCATCGCCTTCTTCGGAACACAGACGCTGCTCGGCTACATCTGGTTCGGTTTCGCAGGCGCCGCGATCGCGGCCGTCGTGGTCTTCACCCTCGGCTCGCTCGGTCGCGACGGAGCGTCCCCCGTCAAGCTCGTCCTGGCGGGCGTCGCGGTCACCTATCTGCTGATGTCGACGACGCGGGCGGTGACCCTGCTCGACGTGACCGCCTTCGACGCCCTGCGGTTCTGGGTGGTCGGTTCGTTGCAGGGACGCGGCCTGGAGGTCACGACCCAGGCGGCGCCGTTCGTCCTGGTCGGGACGCTGGCCGCGCTGCTGTCCGGGCGGCTCCTCAACGCCCTCGCGCTGGGGGACGACGTGGCGAAGTCACTCGGCATGCGCGTCGGCGTGGCCCGGGCGTTCGCGGTGGCCACGCTCGTCGTACTCGCGGGGGCCGCGACCGCCATCGCGGGTCCGATCGTCTTCGTCGGCCTGACCGTGCCGCACATCGCGCGTGCCATCACCGGGCCCGACTACCGCTGGGTGCTGCCCTACTGCGCCGTACTGGCCCCGATGCTGGTCCTGACGGCCGACATCCTCGGTCGCGTGATGGCACGGCCGGGCGAGCTGCAGGTCGGCGTCGTCGCTGCCCTCCTGGGCGCCCCGTTCTTCATCCTCCTCGCCCGCCGTCGACGACTGGCGACGCTGTGAGCGCGACCTCCCTACCGCGCAGTCCGACCTCCGGAACGGATCCGGTCGCACGCATCGTCGCTGCGCGCGCAGCGACCCGGCGGCGGCTGCTGGCGGTGACCATGGCGCTTGCCATCGCGGTCGTCCTGGCCTTTTGGACCGGGCTGGCGCTCGGCGACGTCGTTGCTTCGAATGCCGATGTCTGGGCGGCCCTGTTCGGGTCAGGTGAGGGCGGGGTCGTCAACGTGGTGCGCAACATCCGCCTGCCGCGGGCCGTCGCCGCCATCGTGGTCGGCGCCGGCCTCGGGCTCTCCGGCGCGATCTTTCAGAGCCTGACCCGGAATCCGCTCGCAAGCCCCGACATCCTGGGCGTCACTGCCGGTGCGAGCACGGCAGCCGTTTTCGCCATCGTGTGGCTGTCGGCTCCCGGCACCCGGGTCGCGATCTGGGCGGTCCTGGGCGCTCTGGTCGCGGTGCTTGCCATCTACGGACTCGCGTGGCGCAACGGCCTCTCGATCTACCGCCTGGTACTCGTTGGTGTCGGCATCGGCGCCGTCTGCCAGGCGCTGACCGAATATCTGATCACGACGGCGGCCACGACCACGGCGGTCTCGGCGACGACCTGGCTCACCGGCAGCCTGAACTCGATCAGCTGGCTGCGTGTCGGTCCTGCCGTCCCGGTGCTGGTGCTCCTGCTGCTCGCCCTCCGACGTCTTGCGGCGGCGCTCGGCGCGATCGAACTCGGCGACGAAACCGCGCGTGGACTCGGCGTCAAGCTCGAGCCGGCGAAGTTGCTGCTGGTCCTGATCGCCGTCGCCCTGGCCGGCGTGGCCGTCTCGGTGGCCGGACCGGTCGTGTTCGTGGCCTTCGTCGCTCCACCGATCGCACGCCGCCTCACGCACGGTGGCGTGGCGCTGATCCCCTGCGCCCTGGTCGGTGTGTTGCTGGTCCAGGCCGCGGACCTCGTGGGTCACCACGCCCTCGCGCGCGCGGAGCTCCCGGTCGGGGTCATCACCGGGATCATCGGTGCGCCCTATCTGCTCTACCTGCTCGCGCGGGCGAATCAGCTCGGTCAGACCGGGTGATGAGGAGAAGCGATGTCTGAAGCATCCCGGCTCGTCGCCGACCACCTGCGGCTCGGCTACGAGGGGCATGTCGTCGCCGACGACCTGTCGCTGTCCATCCCGCACGGGAAGATCACGGCCATCGTGGGCGCGAACGCCTGCGGGAAGTCGACCCTCCTGCGTTCGCTGGCGCGTCTGCTCAAGCCCCAGTCGGGCACGGTGCTGTTGGACGGGGAGAGCATCCAGAAGGTGCCGACACGCGACGTGGCGGCCAAGCTCGGCATTCTGCCCCAGTCGCCCTTGGCCCCCGGCGGCATCACGGTGGCGGACCTGGTCGCCCGCGGCCGCTACCCGCACCAGCGTTGGTTCCGCCAGCGCAGTGACGAGGACGACGCGGCGATCGCCGCGGCGATGGCGGCGACCAACACCGTCGATCTCGCCGACCGTCTCGTCGAGGAGCTCTCCGGCGGCCAGCGGCAACGGGTCTGGATCGCGATGGCCCTGGCGCAGGGAACCGGCATCCTGCTGCTGGACGAGCCGACCACCTATCTCGACATCGCGCACCAGATCGAGGTTCTCGACGTCCTGGTGGATCTCAACCGGCGCGACGGGACCACGATCGTGATGGTGCTCCACGAGCTCAACCAGGCCTCGCGGTACGCCGACCACCTCGTGGCCATGAGCGGAGGCAAGGTCCTGGCCGAGGGGCTGCCTTCGGACGTGCTCACCGGAGACCTCGTGGAGACGGTCTTCGGGTTGCGCTGCCGAATCATCCCGGATCCGGTCAGCGGGTCACCCATGGTGGTTCCGGTCGGCCGCCACGCCGTCCTGGACTCGCCGGCCGCGCAGGCGAGCGGCCAGCTCTGACAACCGGGGCGTCGCCGACGGCGGCACCCCTCCAGCCACCCGTCGCAGCCGCGACAGGTCCCTGCACGTGGAAGGCCGAACGCACATGAAGTGGTCCCGTAGATCCGCAGGCCGTGTGGTACCCGCCCTCGCGCTCGCGTTGCTGCTGTCGGCGTGTTCGTCGAGTCCTCCGGACGCCGATTCGGCGGCCGACGAAGGCCAGGACGTCGGCTCCGACGCCGAGGAGGACGTCGAGGAGCCAGAGGACGCCGCTGAGGACGACGATGCCCAGGAGGACGCGGCCGGGACCGACGGTTGGTCGTTCACCGACGACCGCGGTGTGACCGTCACGCTCGACGAGGCGCCTACCAGCATCGCCGCCTATGCCGAAGCCGGCGGTGCCTTGATCCGCTACGGCATCACCCCGGTGGGCATGTTCGGAGCCTCGCCGATCGAGAGTGACCCGCTCTTCGAGGGCTACGACATCACCTCGGTCGAGTCCTTCGGCGCCACCTACGGCGAGGTCGAGATCGAGAAGATGATCGCCGCCGACGTCGATCTGATCGTCTCGACGATCTTCGCCGACCCGGCCTCGGACCTCTCGCAGGCCGTCGTGCGGGGCTTCAACGACCTCGAGCAGCAGGCGCAGTTCGAAGACGTCGCGCCGATCGTGGGGATCAACGCCGCCACCGACGCCCGGACGGCGCTCGAGCGCATGGCGGACCTGGCGGAGGCGCTCGGTGCCGACCTCGAGAGCGAGGAGTTCACCACCGATCGCGCCGAGTTCGACGAGGCCAGCGAGGAACTGGAGGCGGCGGCGGCCGAGGAGTCGTTGACCGTCATGGCGATCTCGGTGTTCGGCGAGCAGATCTACGTGGCCCAGCCGTCCGACTACGCCGACCTGAGCTACTACCAGGAACTGGGCGTGGACGTGCTCGAGCCCGACACCGACGACGCCTTCTGGGAAGCGCTCAGCTACGAGCAGGCGGACAAGTACCACGCCGACGTGATCATCTACGACGACCGTCCCTTCGCCAGCCCGATCGACGAACTGCTGGCGGTGCCGACCTTCGGAGGGCTCCCGGCGGTCGAGGCCGAGCAGCTCGGACCGTGGCGTGGTCCTGCGACCCCCTTGCACTTCGGGGCCTACGCCGAGAACCTGCGCATGCACGCGGAGTTGTTCTCCGCCGCGCAACCGCTGTCGTAGGACCAACGGACCGGCGGCCGCCCTCCGCGAGGGGCGGCCGCCGCGCTCGGCCAGGAGAACCCGTGTCGTCACCGCCCGCCCCGTCGTCCATGGCGTCGCTACGTGCGGAGCTCCTCGCCGAGTTCGAGCTCGTCGCCGACCACACCGCGTTCGCGACGGTCGACGAACTGCACGCACGGATGCGCGATCTGACCGACCGACACCCCGACGTCGCCAGCATCGCGAGGGTGGGCACCTCGCGATTGGGCGAGAAGCTGTGGTGCCTGACGATCGGCGCGGCGGACGCGGAGGTCTCAACGCCGGCGGCCTTGGTGTTCGCGATGCCGCACCCCAACGAACCGATCGGGGCGTTGACCGCCCTGCAACTTGCGCAGCGCTTGTGTGAGGACGCCCGTCTCCGGCGGTCGACGGGACTCGTCTGGCACATCGTCGCCTGTATCGATCCGGACGGCACGCGACTCAACGAGGGGTGGTTCGCCGGTCCCTTCACCCGGACGCACTACGGGCGGAACTTCTACCGACCGGCCGGTCCGGAGCAGGTCGAGTGGAACTTCCCGTTCGCCTACAAGGACGCGTTCGTCGACCGGGTCATGCCGGAGACGCTCGCCCTGATGCGGCTGATCGACGACACCCGCCCACTGCTGATGTGCTCGCTGCACAACAGCGAACTCGGCGGCGCGTACTACTACGTCTCCTGGGACGAACCGGAGCTCTTCGCGCAGCTGCAGGCCATTCCGCAACACCTTGGGATCCCGCTGGAGACCGGGGAACCCGAGGCCTCCTGGTCGGTTCCCTACGCGGACGGGATCTATCCGGTCCTGCGCCGCGAGGACACCTATGACCACGCCGAACGTCTGGGCCTGGACCCGGCCGCCGATCCGAGCGGTGCCACCTCGACCTCGTACGCCGACCGCCATGGCACGTACACGCTGGTGTGCGAGTTGCCGTACTGGGCGGACGACCGCAGCGCCGTGGGTGATCAGCCGCTCGGCACCAGCTACGCCGCAGCATTGCGCCGGCAGGCGGCCGACATGCGCGAGTTGATCGGCGTCCTGTCCAACACGTTGGAGACCGTCGAGGACGACCTGAGCGTGGAGTCGCCGTTCATCCGCGCCACGCGCTTCTTCGCGGCCTTCCTGCCGGGCATCCCGGCCGATGCCGAGCAGCGGGCCGCCGAGGCAGCCAGCGAGCGATCGGCGACCGCCGCCGAACAACGCTCACTGCGCGACGTCGTGCACAGCTGCCGCGTCCGGTACGCCGGCATGCTGCTCCGGGCGCTCGAGGGGGAACTGGCCATCGGCAACCACGCGCCGGCCATCCGCGCCGCCGTCGCCAGCCTGGCGCCCCGCCACGCCGACTGGTGCGAACTCGCCGAGGCGGCGACCGCCGAGCGGCCGATCCCGATCCGCGATCTCGTCGCCAGCCAGCTGGGTGCCATCCTGGCGACGGCCTGGCACCTCACCGCCGCACGGCCGTGAGGCTCACCCGGCCACCTTGGTGCTGTCGCGCAGGATGACCTCGCCGCGGACGCGGATCAGCTTCGGCGTGTCGCGGCCGGGCGTGAGGGCCATCTCGGCGGCCTGACGACCCATGTCGCGCAGTGGCAGCGCGACGGTCGTGAGCGAGGGCGTGACGTCGCGCAGCGTCTCGATGTCGTCGAAGCCCGCCACCGCCACGTCGTCGGGAACGGACAGTCCCGACTCACGCAGTGCCGCCATGGCACCGACCGCCATGACGTCGTTCACGGCGAACAGGCACCCGGGCCGCTGGCCCCCGGCCAGCAGCTGCAGCGTGGCGTCGTAGCCGCCGTCACGCGTGAACGCCCCGGTGACGACCGGCACGTCACCGGACACGGATCGGTCCCGCAGCCCCTCGCGGAAGCCGCGGACGCGGTCCCGGGCCGTCAGCAGTCCCTCGGGGCCGCCGAGGACCGCGAACGAGCGGTGGCCGAGGTCGACGAGCGCGCGGGCGAGGTCGCGCGCGCCCGCGTTGTTGAGCGGCTGGACCGTGTCGACGCCGAGCCGGTCCTGGCTGACGGCGGCCACACGCCCGCCGGTGCGCCGGTAGGCGTCGAGCTCGCGCGTGACCAACTGGTGGTAGGCGCGGTCCTCCCAGCGGCTGCCGACCAGCACCACGGCGCGGGCCCGGTGCTGGCGCAGCGTGGCGAGGTAGTCCAGCTCCCGCTCGTGCTGCTGACGCGTGCTGGCGAGCACGACCGTGGTGTCGCGTTCCTCCGCGGCCTCGGTCACGCCGGCGGCGATGGCGGCGAAGTAGGGGTCGGAGATGTCGTGGACCACCAGCCCCACCAGGCTGCTTGCGCCACGCGCCACCGCCTGCGCCTGCGCATTGGGGGAGTAACCCAACAGCTCGGCCGAGCGCAGCACGCGTTCCCGGAAGGTTGCACCGACCGTGCGGCCCCCCGCGCCGTTGAGGACCCGCGAGGCCGTCGCCAACGACACGCCGGCGTGCCTCGCCACGTCCGCCAGTGTGACCGACCCGCCGATGTTGCTGCTCATCCGTTCCCCCCGTCGTCTGCCCCGTCGGGGCGGCGCCACCCGTCCGCCACCGTGACCTCGAATCGTCGCGTCACCCGGCCGCCGACCGGCAGCGTCAGGGGATCGACGAACGCCAACGCCGAGCAGATGCCCGGGTACCCGGCGACGCGGACGAACCACGGGTCGTCGCGCGTCGCGTCGTCGAGTGCCTGCCATGCCACGGTGAAGCCTCGCCCCTGCACGTCCGTCCCCTGGACCGCGATCCAGTCGGCACGGGTGCCGTGCACGTCGGCCTCGCCCTCCGCGGCCGCCGTGAACACCCGTACCGGCTCCGGACCGGATGGTAGGCGCCAGAACCAGCCGCCGTACCCGGCTCCGGTCCGCCCGTTGGTCGCCGGCGAACCGAGCGGCAACGGATCGGGCGTGACGTTCTCGAGCGTGAACTCGACCTGCAGCGTCCAGGCGTCGTCGGTGACGGCGCCGACCTGCAGGTGGCGACGTTCGTGCAGGCGGTCGTGCCCGTCGGGGCCGCGCCAGCGCAGCGTGGCGTCGAGGCCGTGCTCGTCGGCATCGAGGGAGCCGACCTCGACGCGACCATGGTCCTCGCGCCAGGTGTAGCCCTGGTCGCGCACGTAGGTGCGGCCGCCCCAGAAGTTGACGCCACCGACGTCCTGGAGCGTGACCGACGCCCCCAGGTGCCAGCCGTGGTCCTCGGGATGGGTGTCGGTTACGACGACGCCGGCGGGTGTGGTCACCGGATGCAGGTACGGCCGCGGCGACCACCCGGGTGGCGTGTCGCTGGCACCTCGCAGGACGGCCGCTGCGCGGCCGCTGCCCCGCAGGGTGGCGAGGACGTCGTCGTTGCGCTCGGTCACAGCAAGCTCTTCCTGGCGGCGGTGGCAGGGAGGTCGGCCCACGGCAGGCCGAGGTCGGCGAACGAGGTCAGCTCGCGGGCACAGCGTTCGACGGCCGCGTCGATGCCGGTGACCACGACCCGGGGACCGGCCTCGTCCTCGACCCATTGCACGTACGGGGCCGGGATCGCCCGCGGGGGGTCGGCCAGCCGGACCCCGTCGATCACCTCGGCAAACCCGAGCGTTCGCTCAACGGGCGCCAGCAACTCCACCGCGTCGTCGGCGAGGTGGTCGAGCAGGTTGTCGAGCAGGTCGACCTCGTCGTGCTGGCTCTCGCGTTCGATGCCGTCGACGACGGTGCGCAGTCGGTGGGTCTTGTAGAACACCTGCACGCTGCCGTGGTTGCCGTGGACGAGCACGTAGGGCTCGTGGTGCGCCGGGGAGCAGAGCGTGACCGCGACCGCGAGCGGGGTACCGCGCGTGGTCACGGCGGTCAGCGACGAGGTGTCGTCGGCCTCGATGTCGTTGGCGTGGAACAGTGCCAGGTCGAGGCTGGCGAAGCCGCCGTCGGCGCCGTCGCTGCCGTCGATCCGCAGGGCGGTCGCCGTGGCGTGCGCGAACGGGTTCGTGAGCGCACCGTCGACCACGTCGCGGCCGTCCAGCACCCGTCGACCGGCCCAGGGGGCGCGCTGGTAGTAGGCGGCGCCACGCACCCAGGCACCGGCGACCCCGATCCCGCGCAGTTCGCCGATGGCTCCGCCGGCGACCAGCTGGCGGGCTGCCTCGACGGCGTTCGAGCCGAAGCTCTGGAACCCGATCTGGCACGCGACACCCGCGGCCTCCGCCGCGTCCCGCAGTGCGAGATGCCCCGCGCGGGTGGGCGCAGGCGGCTTCTCGAGCAGGACGTGGGCACCGGCGGTCATGGCGGCCGTCGCCAGGTCCACGTGGGTATGGATGGGGGTGCAGAGCACGACGACGTCGGGGGCGCGCCGCTCGAGCGCCTCGGCCAGCGTGTCGTCGTGGGGAACGCCCTGCAGCTGCTCGGCCAGTGCCCCCTCCAGCGGCTGCGGGTCGCAGACGCCGACCAGGCGGACCCGGCCCTGCGTCTCGAGACGAGCCAGGTTGCGCAGGTGCCAGTGCCCGTGCCCGTGGACGCCGGCGAGCACGACGCGTGCCGGGGAAGCAACAGCTGACATGGCGGGCGCGCCCCTGTCGTCCGAGTGGATGGTGGCGTGCGTTCCCGCAGTGGCGCGTTGCGGAAATCGCTTTCCTAGCCTGTCCGGCCCGCAGCCGCGTGTCAAGCTCAGTCCGCGCTGTTTTCACTTTTAGCGCCGCATTATCACCGCTTGACAGACCGCGGCGGCTGCTGTTAGACATCCAACAGGCGTCGGGAAAACGCTTACCAGAAGTGCCCGCCGGGAGTGCGGGCCTCGGAGATGCAACGACCTGGGAGGGCCACCGTCCATGGGCACCAGCCCCCGCGCCCCGCTGACCGAGTCGTCGTCGTGAGTGCGACCGACGCGGCGGAGCGATCGGCGACCGGTCCTGCCACGACGCCCGAGCCGGCGACGTCCGCGGGCACGCCCCGTCGTCGCCGGGGCCGCGTCGCCGAGGACCGTCGGGCCGCCTGGCTGTTCCTGCTGCCCTGGTTCCTCGGGCTGGCGTTCATCACGGTGGGCCCGATCCTCGGCTCGCTGTACCTGTCGTTCACCGACTACAGCCTGCTGACGGCACCCGAGTGGACCGGGCTGGACAACTACCGCCGCATGCTCGGCGACCCTCGGTTCTTCACCTCGCTGCGCGTGACGTTCACCTACGTCTTCGTCTCCGTCCCGCTCCAGCTCGCCTTCGCGCTGCTGCTGGCCATCGTGCTCAACCGCGGTGTCCGCGGGCTGCCGATCTACCGCTCGATCTACTACCTGCCGTCACTGCTCGGCAGCAGCGTCGCGATCGCCATCCTGTGGCGCCGCGTGTTCGGGGCCGAGGGACTCGTCAACGCGGTGCTCGCCCTGGTCGGCATCCAGGGACCGGGTTGGGTGTCGCACCCCGACTGGGCACTCAGCAGCCTGATCGTGCTCAACGTGTGGACGTTCGGCTCGCCCATGGTGATCTTCCTTGCCGGGCTGCGCCAGATCCCGGGGATGTACTACGAGGCGGCCCAGGTCGACGGCGCCAGCACCTGGCAGCAGTTCCGCCGGATCACCCTGCCCCTGCTGACGCCGATCATCTTCTTCAACCTCGTCCTGCAGCTCATCAACGCGTTCCAGAGCTTCACCCAGGCGTTCATCGTCAGCGGCGGTACCGGCGGACCCGCGGACTCGACGTTGTTCTACACGCTCTACCTCTACCAGCGGGGGTTCGGCGCGTTCGACATGGGTTACGCGTCGGCGCTCGCGTGGGTGCTGCTGATGATCGTGGCGGCGCTGACCGCCATCAACTTCCTGGCCTCCAAGTACTGGGTGTTCTATGGCGACGAGTGAGCTGACCCTGCCCCGCGGCAGCGCCGCCCGGGCACGGCGCAAGCGCAAGTGGCCGATCCACCTCGGGCTGATCCTGTTCGGGATCGTGCTGCTCTACCCGCTGCTGTGGCTGCTGGCGAGTTCGTTCAAGCCGACGGCCGAGATCTTCACGCAGCCTGGCCTGCTGCCGACGACGGTGCGGGCGCAGAACTACCCCGACGGCTGGGACGCGCTGCGGCACCCGTTCAGCCGCTACCTGATGAACTCGGCCATCGTGGTGATGGGTGCGGTCATCGGCAACCTGGTGGCCTGCTCGCTCGCGGCCTACGCGTTCGCCCGGCTGGAGTTCCCGGGCAAGAAGATCTGGTTCGCGGTGATGCTCGGCACGATCATGCTGCCCATCCACGTCATCATCGTGCCCCAGTACATCCTGTTCTCGCAGCTGGACTGGATCAACACCTTCTATCCGCTGATCGTGCCGAAGTTCCTGGCCACCGACGCGTTCTTCATCTTCCTGATGGTCCAGTTCATCCGGGCACTCCCGGGCGAGCTCGACGACGCGGCCCGCATCGACGGGTGCGGCCACTTCGGGATCTTCACGCGGGTGATCCTGCCGCTGTCGGTGCCCGCCCTGGCGACGACGGCGATCTTCACCTTCATCTGGACCTGGAACGACTTCTTCAGCCAGCTGATCTTTCTGACCAGCCCCGACCTCTACACCGTCCCGGTGGCGCTGCGGACCTTCGTCGACGCCACCAGCGCGACGCCGTGGGGGCCGCTCTTCGCCATGTCCATCGTCGCCCTGGGCCCGATCTTCGGGTTCTTCCTGGCCGGGCAGCGCTACCTCGTCCAGGGGATCGCGACCACCGGGATCAAGTGACGACCACCGATGTCCGGGCCGGCAACGGTCCAGACCAGGCCCGCGCCGTCCGCGGCGCGCCGACCGACCCGCTCGCGCAGACGCGTGGGCGGACCAACACAAGGGAGCAGGAACGTGCACGCATCGGGAGAACGGCACGGACGACGCGCGCCCGCGCGGGCGATGGCGCTCGTCGGCGCGCTCGCGCTGGCAGCCACCGCATGCGGGGGAGGTGACAGCGGCGCGACTCCGGCCCCGGAGGACACCGCCGCCGCCGGCAACGGCGCCGGGGAGACGACCAGCGACGAGCAGGTCACCCTGCGCTTCTCGTGGTGGGGCTCCGACGCCCGCCACGAGGACACGCAGGAGGTGATCGACCGCTTCGAGGCGGAACACCCCAACATCAAGATCGAGGGCGAGTACACCGGCTGGGGCGACTACTGGGACCGCCTCGCCACCACCGTGGCCGGTGGTGACGCGCCCGACATCATGCAGCACGAGTCGCGCTACCTGCGTGAGTACGCCGACCGTGGCGCGCTGCTCGACCTGACCACGGTCTCGGACACGCTCGACCTGTCCGAACTCGATCCGCTCGTCGCCGAGTCGGGTGCGGTCGACGGCGCCGTCTACGGCGTGCCGACCGGCATCAACGCCTACACCCTCATGGTCGACCCGCAGGCCTTCGAGGAGGCCGGGCTCGAACTGCCCGACGACACCAGCTGGACCTGGGACGACTTCGTGCAGCTCGCCGCGGACCTGAGCGAGAACACCGAGGGCTACGGCGCCCAGGACAAGGGCTTCAACGAGACCGACCTGCAGATCTTCGCCCGTCAGCGCGGCGAGGACATGTACACCGAGGACGGGCAGCTCGGCTTCAGCCAGCAGACCGCCGCCGACTGGTGGCAGGTCGGACTCGACCTGCTGGAGACCGGTGGGACGCCGGACGCCTCCATCACGACCGAGGTCCAGGCGGGCGGCGTCGACCAGTCGCTGTTGGCCACCAACCGCGGCGCGATGGCGTTCTTCTGGACCAACGAGCTCGGCGCGCTGTCGGAGACCTCCGGCCGTGAACTGCAGCTGCTGCGCTACCCCGGTGAGAGCGAGCACGAGCAGCCCGGCATGTTCTTCAAGCCGGCGATGTTCTACGCCGTCGCCGCCGACACCCCCCACCCCGAGGAGGCGGCGCTGTTCGTCGACTTCCTCCTCAACGACGAGCAGGCGGCCGAGATCATCATGACCGACCGCGGTCTGCCCGCCAACACGCGCATCCGTGACTTCGTCCTGCCCGACCTCTCGCCCGCCGAGCAGCAGGCCGCCGACTTCCTCGCCGAGATCGAGGACGAGCTGGCCAGCCCGCCGCCGGTACCGCCGGTCGGCGCCGGTGAGATCGTCTCGATCGTGCAGCGCATCAACGAAGAGGTGCTGTTCGGCCGGCTCACGCCGGAGGAAGCCGCGGAACGGTTCCTGTCCGAGGCCAACGCCGCCATCGGCTGACAAACCACGGCGGAGGCCGCGTGACCGCCCCGCGGCCTCCGCCGTCAACCTCCTCCACCCACCATCCCTCCTCGTCCACCGCCCGCCAGGAGCTCCACGATGCCAACGCCCGGCCCGTCCCCGCGACGGCGCTACCTCGTGGTCGGCACGGGACACCGTGCCGAGCTCTACCTCGAGGCGTTGCGCACGACCCATGCCGACGTGGGTGAGGTGGTCGCCCTGTGCGACGTCAACCGCACCCGGATGCGCCATCACGCGGCCGCGTTCGACGACGAGGTCGTCTGCTACGCGGCCGAGGACTTCGAACGCGCGCTCGTCGAGTCGCGTCCGGACGGTGTGGTCGTCTGCAGCGTCGACCGCACCCACCACCTCTACGTGGTTCCGGCCCTCGCGGCCGGCTGCCATGTCGTGGTGGAGAAGCCGCTGACCACCACGGCGGCCGCCTGTGCCGACATCGTCACCGCCGCCGAACGTGGCCCCGGCACGCTGACCGTCACGTTCAACTACCGCTATGCACCCCGCAACAGCCGGGTGAAGGAACTGCTGCTCGACGGTGCCATCGGCACCCCGACGTCGGTGAGCTTCGAGTGGCTGCTCGACACCGTCCACGGGGCGGACTACTTCCGCCGCTGGCACCGGGACAAGTCGCAGTCCGGCGGCCTGTTCGTGCACAAGGCCACTCACCACTTCGACCTCGTCAACTGGTGGCTCGACGACGTCGCCGAGGCGGTCTCGGCGCAGGCGTCGCTCCGCTTCTACGGCGACGCGGCCGCCCGCGAACGGGGCCTGCCGCAACGACCGCACGTCGGCCGTGACGCCGCCCCCGGCGATCCGTTCGCGATCGACCTCGCCGCCGACGAACGCCTGCGGGCGCTCTACCTCGACGCCGAGCACGAGGACGGCTACCGCCGCGACGTCGACGTCTTCGCGCCCGGCGTCACCATCGAGGACAATCACGCCGCCACCATCCGGTACGCCCGCGGGGCCCTGCTCAGCTACGCCCTCAACGCGCACGCGCCGTGGGAGGGCTACCGCGTCGGCATCAACGGCACGGAGGGCCGGCTCGAGCTCGAGGTCGTCGAGCGGCCGGCCGTCGCGACCGACCAGGCCGCCGACGTCGTCAACGGCCGCCGCCGCCCGCGGCCCGAGATCGACCCGAGTGCCGTCGAGGTCGCCGACGCCGGCGATCCGGTCCGCAGCCGCGGGACCCGCCTGCTGCTGCAGCGCCACTGGCAGACCGCCGAACGCATCCCCGTCGACGAGCAGGGCGGCGGCCACGGCGGCGGCGACCAGCGCCTGCTCGACGACGTCTTCCGCGGCCGGGCCGCCGACCCCCTCGGGCGGGCCGCCGGCCACCTCGACGGGGTGCGCAGCGTCCTCGTCGGCCTCGCCGCCAACGCCTCCGCCGCGGCGGACGGCGCCCCCGTCCGACCCGCCGACCTCGGGGTCGCGACGGCCTCCGCCTCCCGCGGCTGAGCCGTCCGCCACCCGACCTGAACGAGCAAGGAAACGACGCGATGACCACCACGACCATGCCCATCATCGTCAACGGTGTGACCGGACGCATGGGCTACCGGCAGCACCTCGTGCGATCGCTGCTGGCCATCCGCGACCAGGGTGGCATCGAGTTGGCCGACGGCAGCCGGTGGGTGCCGGAACCGGTGCTCGTCGGGCGCAACGAGAGCAAGCTGCGCGACATCGCCGAGCGGCACGACATCGCGCGGTGGACCACCGACCTCGACGGGGTGCTCGCCGACGCGGACCTGCCGATCTACTTCGACGCGCAGATCACCCAGGCCCGCGAGAAGGCGATCAAGGCCGCCATCGCCGCCGGCAAGCACGTCTACACCGAGAAGCCGACCGCCGAGAGCCTCGAGGGCGCGCTCGAGCTGGCGCGACTCGCCGACGACGCCGGGATCAAGCACGGCGTCGTCCACGACAAGCTGTTCCTGCCCGGCCTGGTCAAGCTCAAGCGCCTCATCGACGGCGGGTTCTTCGGCCGCATCCTGTCGGTGCGCGGCGAATTCGGGTACTGGGTCTTCGAAGGCGACTGGCAGGCGGCGCAACGCCCGAGCTGGAACTACCGCAAGGAGGAGGGCGGCGGCATCGTCGTGGACATGTTCTGCCACTGGTCCTACGTGCTGCACGAGCTGTTCGGGCGCGTCGAGGCGGTCACCGCCAGGGCGGTCACCCACGTCCCCGAACGCGTCGACGAGCGGGGTGAGCGCTACGCCGCGACCGCGGATGACGCCGCGTACGGCATCTTCGAGCTGGCGGGCGGCATCGTCGCGCAGCTCAACTCCTCGTGGTGCGTGCGGGTCTACCGCGACGAACTGGTCGAGTTCCAGATCGACGGCACCGAGGGCAGTGCGGTCGCCGGGCTGCGCGAGTGCCGGATCCAGCACCGCGCGACCACGCCGAAGCCGGTCTGGAACCCCGACCTGCCCGTGTCCGAGCCCTTCCGGGACCAGTGGCAGGTCGTGCCCGACAACGACGACCTCGACAACGGCTTCAAGGTGCAGTGGGAGCAGTTCCTGCGCCACGTCGTGGAGGACGCCCCGTTCCCGTACGACTTCCTGGCCGGTGCGCGCGGGGTGCAGCTGGCCGAACTGGGCCTGCGTTCCTCCGACGAGGGCTGCCGGGTCGAGGTGCCGGTCCTGGAGCTGCCATGACCGCGCCCTCCGTCCCCGCGACGCGGGACACGCTGCTCCTGCCGGGCACCGACGGCGGGATGGAACCGTTCACCCTGTCGGACCCGCCCGCACTGGTACGCCCCGCGGGGCCGCCGTCCTCGCGGGTGGTCTTCGCCGCCGCCCACGTCGTCGCCGACCCGCTCGCCGACACGGCGCCCGAGGCGCCGGCCGTGCTCGACTGGGACGCGACCCTCGCGTTCCGGCACCACTTGTGGGATCTCGGGCTCGGGGTCGCCGACGCGATGGACACCGCGCAGCGCGGCATGGGCCTGACCTGGGACACCTGTGCGGAGCTCATCCGTCGCTCGGCCGCCGAGGCGACCGGCCGGGGTGCCCGCATCGCCGTCGGTGTCGGGACGGACCACGCCCCCGCCGACCTCGCCGACCCGGCAGCGGTGCTCGACGCCTACCGCCAGCAGCTCGAGGTCGTCGTTGCCACCGGCGCGACCCCGATCCTGATGGCGAGCCGCCAGCTCGTGCGCGCCGCCCGCGGGCCCGAGGACTACCTCGACCTCTACGGCCGGCTGCTCGACGACCTCCCCGACGGCGCCATCCTGCACTGGCTCGGCCCGATGTTCGACCCCGCGCTGGACGGCTACTGGGGCACCGATGACGTCGCCGCGGCGACCGGGCACGTCCTCGATCTCATCGAGCGACACGCGTCGCGCGTGCAGGGCATCAAGGTGTCGCTGCTCGACCGGGCGCACGAGGTCGACCTGCGCCGGCGGCTCCCCGCCGGCGTGCGGATGTTCACCGGCGACGACTTCAACTACCCCGAGCTCATCGAGGGGGACGGACAGGGCTACTCCGACGCCCTGCTCGGCATCCTCGATCCCATCGCGCCCGTCGCCGCGTCCGCGTTGCAGGCCCTCGACGCCGGCGACCTCGACCGCTACCGCGAGCTGCTCGCGCCGACGGTGCCCCTGGCGCGGCACGTGTTCGGCGCCCCGACGAGGTACTACAAGGTCGGCATCGTCTTCCTCGCCTGGCTCGCCGGCCACCAGCCGGCCTTCACGATGGTCGGCGGCCTCACCGCCGCCCGCAGCCTCACCCACCTGGCCGAGACGTTCCGGCTGGCCGACCGTGCCGGTCTGCTGCCCGACCCCGACCTCGCCGCCGGCCGGATGCGGGCGCTCCTGGCCGTCCACGGGATCGACGGAGGCCGGACATGAGCGTGTCCACGACCGTCCTCGACGTGCCGTCGGGTGCGCCGGCGCGGGTGCCGACGCCGGCCGCGACCGACCCGCGCCTGGACCGCCTCGCCCTCAACCAGAAGACCACCGACGGGTGGGGGCTCGAGGACCTCGTCGCCGGCTGTGTCGACGCCGGGATCCCCGCCGTCGGGCTGTGGCGTGAACCGGTCCAGGCCTACGGCGTCGAACGTGCCGCCGCCCTGGTCCGCGACGCCGGACTGCGGGTGTCGTCGCTGTGTCGCGGCGGGTTCCTGACGGCCACCGACCCGGCCGCGGCCGCCACGGCGCTGGCGGACAACCGTCGCGCCATCGACGAGGCCGCCACGCTGGGTGCCCCGTGCCTGGTCATGGTGGTCGGTGGCCTGCCCGAGGGATCACGGGACCTTCCCGGGGCACGCCGACAGGTCGAGGAGGCACTCGCCGCCCTCGCCCCCTACGCCGCCGAACGCGGGGTCCAGCTCGCCCTCGAGCCGCTGCACCCGCTGTTCTGCGCCGACCGTGCCGTGCTGTCGACCCTCGGGCAGGCGCTCGACCTCGCCGAGCGGTTCGCCCCCGAGACCGTCGGGGTCGTGGTCGACGCCTACCACGTGTGGTGGGACCCCGAACTCGAGGCACAGGTCGCCCGGGCCGCGGGCCGCATCGCCAGCTACCAGGTGTGCGACTTCGTGCTCCCGCTGGCCGACGACCCGCTGCTCTCCCGCGGGATGATGGGCGACGGCTACGTCGACTTCACCGCGCTCACCCGGGCCGTCGCCGCCGCGGGCTACGACGGCGACATCGAGGTCGAGATCTTCGACCGTGCCCTGTGGGCGGCCGACCCGCGTGACGTGGTCGACACCGTCAAGCGGCGCTACGTCGAACTCGTCGTGGACCCCGTATGACCCGGGTGCTGGTCACCGGCGGTGAGGGGCGCCTCGGACGCCCGACCGTGGCCTGGCTGCGCGACCGCGGTCACGACGTGGTGGCGGTCGACCGGCGCGCGGACGCGACCGACACCCTCGTCGCCGACCTGACCGATCCCGCGCAGGCCGCAGCGGTCGTCGCCCGCGTGCGTCCCGACGCGATCGTGCACCTGGCCGCCATCGCGGTGCCGTTCAGTGCCCCCGAGCCGACCATCTTCGCCGTCAACACCTCGATGGCGTTCAACGTGTGCCAGGCCGGCCTGAACGCGGGCGTCGACGCCGTCGTGGTGGCTTCGAGCCCGACGCTGGCGGGATACGGCAACCCCAACGGCTGGACCCCCCGCTACCTGCCGCTCGACGAGGACCACCCACCCGCGCCGTGGCACGCCTACGGACTGTCGAAGGTCGTGCTCGAGGAGACCGTGCGGGCGTTCGCGCGCGCCGCCGGCGACCGCACGCACTTCAGCGCCGTTCGGCCCTGCTACGTGATCACACCCGAGGAGTGGCAGGGGGCCCCGACCCAGCAGGGCCACACCGTCCGGGAACGCCTCGAGGATCCGGCCCTGTCCGCGGTGGCCCTGTTCAACTACGTCGACGCGCGAGACGCCGCGGCGCTGTTCGAGGCGCTCGTCGCCGGCGGGCGCGCCGTTGCCAGCGGCGAGGTGTTCTACGCGACCGCGCCCGACGCCCTCGCCATCCGCCCGCTCGCCGAGCTGCTACCGCGCTTCCACCCGGGAACCGCGGCGACCGCCGCGTCGCTCACCGGCGACCGCCCGGCGTTCAGCGCCGACAAGGCGAACCGCCTGCTGGGTTGGCGTGCGCGGCACACCTGGCGCAGCGAACTGACCGATCCGCCGACGTCGGTCGCCGACGACCGCCCGGCGACCACCGCCCCCAACGTCTAGGAGCGCGACGATGCGTCTGCACGACGGTGTCCTGTTCTTTCCCGTCACCCCCTTCGACGATGCCGGGGCGGTGGCACCCGACGTCCTCGCCAAGCACGTCGCCGACGGGATGGCGCACCGACCCGGGGGCGTGTTCGCGGCGTGCGGCACGGGCGAACTGCACGCGCTCGACCTCCCCGAGCACGAGCTGACCGTACGGGCCGCCCGCGAGGTCGTGGACGGTCGGGTGCCGGTGGTCGCCGGCGCCGGCGGGCCGCTGGCGCTCGCCCGCGAGCAGGCCCGCCAGGCGCAACGGGCCGGTGCGGACGGACTGCTGCTGCTGCCTCCCTACCTCGTCGGCGGCCCCCAGCAGGGCATCGTCGACTACGTCACCGACGTCGCGGCCGCCAGCGAGCTGCCGATCGTCCTCTACCAGCGCGGCCAGGTCCGCTTCGACGTCGACGCCCTGCGCACCCTCGCCGCGCACCCGCGGGTGGTCGGGCTCAAGGACGGCGCCGGCGACTTCGACCTGCTGCAGCGGCAGCTGCTGGCACTGCGCGCCGACCTCGGCGACGGGCTCGGCAGCGACTTCGCGCTGTTCAACGGCCTGCCGACCGCCGAGTTCACCATGCCGGCGTACCGCGGCATCGGCATGACCCGGTGGTCGTCCGCCGCGTTCGCCTTCCTGCCCGAGGTGGCCAACGCCTTCCACGACGCCCACGTCGGCGGCGACGTCGACCGCGAACGCGAGCTGCTGACCCGCTTCTACGCGCCGCTGGTGCGCCTGCGCGACCAGGTCCCCGGCTACGCGGTGTCCCTGGTCAAGGCGGGCGTCCGCCTGCGGGGCCTCGACGTCGGGGGCGTGCGCGCGCCTCTGGTCGACCCCTCGCCCCAGCACCTCGCCGAGCTCGAGTCCCTGGTCGCGGTGGGACTGGAGCTCGCGGAATGAGCCCACCGGCCGTGATCCGCGACCTCACGACGCGCCATCTGCGCCTGTCGCTGCCGCGGCCGTGGGGCCCCGACGTCGCCGCCAACCATCTCGTGGTGGTCGAGATCACGCTCGACGACGGCACGCAGGGGACCGGCGTGAGCTGGACACCACGGGTCGGCCCGGAGGCCGTGCACGCCCTGCTCGAGCACGACTGCCGCCGGATCGTGACCGGCCTGCCCGGTGAGCCCGAGCTGGTCTGGGACCTGCTGTGGGAGCGCCTGCACGAGGGCGGCAGCGGCGGGCTGACCACCATCGCGATGGCGGGGATCGACCTCGCCCTGTGGGACGCCCGCGGACGTCGCCAGGAGCGCAGCCTCGTCGACCTGCTCGGACGACGCCACGTCGCGGTCCCGACCTACGCGAGCGGCATCAACCTGTACTACCCGCTCGACGACCTGCTGGCGCAGGTGAAGGGCTGGATCGACGCCGGACACCGCGCCGTGAAGATCAAGGTCGGCCGGCCCGACCTCGCCGAGGACGTCGAGCGGGTCGCCGCCGTACGCGACCTGCTGGGCCCGGACCGGCTGCTGATGGTCGACGCCAACCAGCGGTGGGACCTGCCGACGGCCCGGCGCGCCATCGGAGCGCTCGCCCCCTACGGGCTGTACTGGGTCGAGGAGCCGCTGCTCGCCGACGCGACCTGGGCGTACGCCCAGCTGCGGGCGAGCGTGGACGTCCCGATCGCCGCGGGCGAGAACGCCCACACCATCCACCGCTTCCGCGACCTGCTCGACGCCGGTGCCGTCGACGTCGCCCAACCCAACGTCGTGCGGGTCGGCGGCGTCACCCCCTTCCTGCGCATCGCCCAACTCGCCGCCACCTACGGCGTCACCGTCGTACCCCACCTGCTTCCCGAACTGTCGGGCCAACTGGCGTCGTGCCTGCCCGGCCCCACGATGGTGGAGGACGTCGACGGCGCCTCGTTCGCCGCGCTCGGCGCGCTCGCCGCGCCCTCCGGCGTCACCATGGAGGACGCGGTCCTGACCGCGCGCACCGGACCGGGGCTCGGCCTCCGGTTCGTCGACCACAAGGAATCGTCGTGACCACCAGCCAGCCCACCGCCACCATCGGCGCCAGCCAGCCCCTGGAGCGCGCCGTCGCGGCCGCCGCCGAGGCGGCCCGTCCGCTTGCGGACCTCTCCGGCGACGAGCGCGCCGGCCTGCTGGAGGCCGTGGCTGCCGCGCTCGACGACCACGTCGAGGAACTGGTCGCCATCGCCGACCGCGAGACCTCGCTCGGCACCACGCGTCTCACGGGTGAGGTGGCCCGCACCAGCGGGCAGCTGCGCCTGTTCGCCAGCGTGGTCCGCGAGGGCGCCCACCTCGAGGTCACCATCGACCACGCCGACCCCGACGCGACCCCGCCACGGCCCGACCTGCGTCGCATGCTGGTGCCGTTGGGGCCGGTCGCGGTGTTCTCGGCCAGCAACTTCCCGTTCGCCTTCAGCGTGGCCGGTGGCGACACCGCCTCGGCGCTGGCCGCCGGCTGTCCCGTCGTGGTCAAGGCCCACTCCGGCCACCTCGAGCTGTCGCGCCGTACGGCCGAGATCGTCGCCGCGGCGCTCGACGACGCCGGCGCTCCGGCCGGCACGTTCGCGCTGGTCGAAGGACGTCGCACCGGCCAGGACCTGGTCCAGGACCCGGCCATCACCGCGGTCGGGTTCACGGGCTCGGTCGCCGGTGGTCGCGCCCTCTTCGATCTCGCCACCTCACGGCCCGACCCGATCCCGTTCTACGGCGAACTCGGCAGCATCAACCCGGTCGTGATCACCGCCGGCGCCGTCGCCGCCCGTGCCGACGAGCTGGCCGTCGGCCTGACCGGCTCCTTCACGATGGGGGTGGGCCAGTTCTGCACCAAGCCGGGGGTGCTGCTGATCCCCGCCGAAACCGGGTTCGAACAGCGCCTCGCCGACGCCGTCACCGAGGCTGCGGTCGGCCCGCAGCGAATGCTCACCGACCGGATGGCGACCTCCTTCGACGAGGGCACGCGCGACCTGGCCGCCGCCGACGGGGTCGAGACCCTGGTGGCCGCCGCGGAGACGCCGTCGGGCGCGGCGACACCGCAGGTCTTCGCCACCGACGTCGCGGCCCTGCTCGCCGACCCCGAGCGGCTGCTCGAGGAGCGCTTCGGTCCCGCCTGCCTGCTCGTGCGCTACCGCGACGAGGACGAACGGGATGCCGCCGTGGCCGTCCTGCCCGGAAGCCTGACCGCGACCGTGCACGCCGAACCGGAGGAGTTCGACGCCATCCGGGCCACGGTCCGGCTGCTGCGTGAGCGGGCCGGCCGGGTGCTCTTCGACGGCTGGCCGACCGGCGTCGCCGTCACGTGGTCGCAGCACCACGGCGGACCGTGGCCCGCGACGACCGCGCCGCTGCACACCTCGGTCGGAGCCACCGCGATCCGCCGCTTCCTGCGTCCGGTGACCTTCCAGGACGCACCCGAGGCCCTGCTGCCCGAGGCGTTGCACGAGCACAACCCACTCGGCGTGCCGCGTAGGGTGGACGGGGTTCTCGAACCCAGGTAGCCACGTGCGCGTACTGATCTGCCCCGACTCGTTCAAGGGCACCCTGACCGCCGCCCAGGCCGCCGAGGCCATCGCCGCCGGGTGGGGGTCTGCGCGGCCGGAGGACGTGCTGGAGTCGTGTCCGCTCTCCGACGGTGGCGACGGCCTGCTCGAGGTCGTGGCCGCGTCGGGGGAGTGGCGTCACGAACGCGGTCGAGCCGAGGATCCACTGCGTCGCCCGGTCGAGGTCGCCTGGTTGCGGCGCGGGAACACCGTCGTGGTCGAGTCGGCCGCGGCGTGCGGTCTGCACCTCGTCGACGAGGCCGAACGCGACCCGGCCGGCGCCTCCACCTTCGGCGTCGGACAGCTGTTGCGCCTGGCCCGGCAGGGCGGCGTCGAGGCGGTCCACGTCGGCCTGGGCGGCTCGGCGACGGTCGACGGGGGGATCGGCATGCTGGCCGCCCTGGGCGCCGACCTCGTCGACGCCGACGGCGCCCCGGTGGGCGCCGCCGGTGCGCCCGACCTCGCCCGGATCGCACGGGCCGCACCCGGCCGGGCCCGCGACTGGTTCGACCTCGACCTGGTCGTGGTCAGCGACGTCACCACCACGCTGCCCGACGCCGCCGCGGTGTTCGGCCCGCAGAAGGGCGCCACGCCGCAGGACGTCGTCCGGCTGACGGCCGGCCTGACGCGGTTCGCCGACGCCGTCGAGGCCGGATTCGACCGGCCCGGCCTGCGGCAGCAGCCGGGGACGGGCGCCGCCGGCGGTCTCGGGTTCGCGCTGGCGGCGCTCGGTGCCCGCGTCGTCGACGGCGCCGACCACGTCGCCGCCATGGTGGGACTGGAGGAGGCCGTCGCCGCGGCCGATCTGGTCGTCGTCGGCGAGGGACAGCTCGACGCGACCTCGCTGCAGGGCAAGGTGATCGGCGGTGTGCTCGCCCGGGCCGTCCGGCACGGGGTGCCGGTCGCGGCCGTGGTGGGCCGCGTCGCCGAGCGGTCCGACGGACTGGTCGACGTCGCCGAGGCGTCGCCGGACGGACCCGGCGTCGACCCGGTTGCCGACGTTCGCGCCGCCGCGAGGCGCCTGGCGTCCGGGATCAGGCTCGACGCGCGATCGGCAGGCCGGTGATGGCCTCGATCATCTCGCTGGCCCGGGTGGCGGCCGCCGCGGGGGCGTGCCGGCCGGTGAGCACCGCCTCGCACATCGCCTGCAACTGCACGGACACGCGCAGGTAGGCCGACGTCTGCGGGCGCACGGCCGCCGGCGCCACCAGCGAGGCGGTCAGCGCCAGCAACGGTGAGTCGCAGACGGTCTCCTCGAGCGCGGAACGCCGCGGTGGGATGCGTCCGGTGTGGCGTGCCATCTGCACCACGCGTTCGGTGTCCACCAGGTACTGCAGCGTGCGCATCGCCAGCTTGGGATTGGCCGCCTGGCGCATGATCACGTAGGTCATGCTGCCGAGCACGCAGGCCGGCGCGCCACGCGGACCGGCGGGAACCGCGACGAACCCGACCTGGTCCCACAGCGCGTCGACGGAGATGCCCATGGCGTCGGCGATGGTGCCGGCCTCGTAACTGCCCCCGAAGCTGAAGGCGGCGGCGCCCTCCGCGAGCAGCCGCGCGGGACGGTCCCACGGCCAGCGCACGCACTCGCGGGAGAGCAGTCCGTCCGCCGTCAGGCGTTGCAGGAACGCCAACGCCTCGACGGTGGCCGGTGCGTCCAGCCGGATCCCGTCCGCACCGAGCACCTCGGCGCTGTTGGAGGCCAGCAGAGCCACGAGGCAGTACGTCGTGGTCTCGTCGGCGCGGGTCCCACCCGGCATGGTCACCGGGTGTGCGATGCCGCGTGCGGCCGCGGCCTGCGCCGCCACGTGCAGTTCTTCCCACGTGGTCGGCGGGTCGTGACCGATCGCGGCCAGCACGTCGCGGCGGTACCACAACCCCGCGACGTCGGCGTCGGCGGACACGCCGTAGGGGCGACCCTCGTGCTGGCCGGCCGTCACACAGGCGTCGAGGAAGTCGCGGTCGTGCTCGTCGGCGAACCAGGCCGGGTCCAACTCGTCAAGGGGATGCAGGAAGCCCGCCGACGCCAGCTCCGAGACCCACACGGCGTCGAGCAGGGCCACGTCGGGTGCGCGACCCTCGGCGACCGCCCGGGTGAGCGTCGCGTGCAGCGCCGGCCGCGCCACCGTCGCCACGTTGAGCCGCACCTCGGGCGGGGCGGCGTCACGCACGATCCGGTCCCAGGCGCCTTCGGTGACCAGGACCCGCAGCTCCGGGCCGTCGGAGGGCCGGTGGATCCAGTGCGGGTTGACGAAGGTGCCGCTGCCGCGGCGGCGGATGATGGCCCCCTCGTCGGCCAGTTCACGAAGGGCGCGGTTGACCGGACTGCGGCTGATCGCGAAGCGCTCGCACAGCTCGTGCTCGGTCGGCAGCTGCCCGTCGGTCCCGTAGCGCCCCTGCAGGATGTCTTCGAGGAGCAGCGTCTTGAGCTGGTAGTAGATCGGCACCGGCAGCGAGGGATCGATGGACACCCGCAGATCCTCGTTCGTGGTCGCAGCCGCCGGGCCGCCGCGCGCCCGCGGACAAGGTGTATCGCATCGAGGCAGCGATGTTGCCCTGACCGGGGGTTGACGCGGATGATCGAGCGACTAGGTTTGTCATAAAGCTATAACAAAGATGCAATTGGGAGCGTCCGGGTCGCGACGGGAGTCGTGCTCGGGCCGGCATCGGGAGTGGTCCTCGGTATGGCCGTCACCGGATCGCACGACGAGTTGGCCGCCGCGGCGTCGGCGGTGCTCGAGCGCAACTGGATGGGACACGCCACGCGGCCCTCCCCGCGGCTGTATCCGCACCAGTGGAGCTGGGACTCGGCGTTCATGGCCATGGGGCAGGCGCTCGCCGACCCGCAGCGGGCCCAGCAGGAGTTGCGCAGCCTCTTCGCGGCCCAGTGGTCCAACGGGCTGCTGCCCCACATCGTCTTCAGCGAGGGTCCCGGGCGCTACTTCCCGGGCGCGGACTTCTGGCAGAGCGGCCGTTGTCCCTACGCACCGCGGCGTCCGCAGACCTCGGGGATCGTGCAGCCGCCCGTGCACGCGCTGTCGGCCTGGCGGGTCTTCGAGCGCCTGCCCGATCGTGACCTCGGACGTGCCTTCCTGGCCGAGCTGTTGCCCCAGCTGACCGCCTGGCACGCCTACCTGTACCGCGAACGTGCCGACGAGCACGGCCTGGTCGAGATCTGGCATCCCTGGGAGTCGGGGATGGACAACTCGCCGCTGTGGGACGCCGCGCTCGCCCGGATCGATCCGGCGCCCGAGCAGATCCCGTCCTACGAGCGGATCGACCTCGACTACGCCGAGGTCGACCACCGCCCGACCGACCGCGAGTACGACCGCTACGTCTTCCTCGTGGCGTCGATGCGCGACCGGGCCTACCTGCCCGACCGCATCCGGGCCGACCTGCCGTTCCGGGTGCAGGACGCGCTGTTCAACAGCATCCTCGTCCGCGCCAACCGCGACCTCGCGCGCATCGCCCGCGAGGTCGGCGCCGACCACCGCCAGTTCGACGACTGGGCCGCGTGGACCGCGGGCGGCATCGAGGCGCGCATGTGGAGCGAGGACGAGGGCCTCTACCTCGACGTCGACGCCTGCACCGGTGAACGCATCGGCATCCGCACCTTCGCCGGGTTCACCCCGCTGCTCGCGGGCGTGCCCGACTCGACGCGCGCCGCCCGCCTGGTGGCCGAACTCGACACGTTCGCGGTCGCCTCGGCCGACGGCCTGCTCGTGCCGAGTCTCGGGCGCGACGATCCCCGCTTCGAGCCCGCCCGCTACTGGCGTGGGCCCGCCTGGCCCGTCGTGCAGTGGGTGCTGCAGGACGGGCTCGACCAGTACGGCTATCGCGACCACGCAGCGCGCCTGCGTGCCGGCCTGCTCGCGGTGGTCGAACGCTCCGGTTTCTGGGAGCACTACGACCCCACCAGTGGCGACGCCAACGGTGGGGAGCACTTCGCCTGGACGGCCGCGATCGTCCTGGACGTTCTCGCGGCGGGTTCGGGAGCAGCACGCCGTTCGGGGGAGCCGGCACCGATCCCGTGACCGGGACGGCGTCGGAGCCAGCGCACCAGTCAACCGCCATCGTCATCCGTACCAGGGAGCTTGGGAGAACAACCGCATGAACCACCACGACATCCGCACGGCCCGACGCGGGCGCCGCCGGCGCCGGCTCGCCGCAGCACTGGCGACCGCTCTGTTGCTCGCCGCGTGTGGGGGCGGCTCCACCGCCGACCTCGACCCCGACGACCTGGCGGGGGACACCGAACCCGACACCACCGACACCGACACCGACACGGACACCGACGGCGACACTGCCGAGGGCGCAGACGACGGGGGCGATCTCGACCTCACCCTGCTGTCGACCCAGTTGCGTCCCGTGGAGGAGGCGGAGGCCGTCCGCAACGTGGTCCTCGCCGACTTCCCGGGCAACGTCGAGTTCATCGGTGAGGACGACGGGCCGTTCGTCGACCGTATCCTCGCCGAAGCGCAGGCCGGCAGCGGCTCGGTCGACGTCATCGGCGCCCTGCACGGCGACTTCGGCACGTTCGCGGCCGAGGACGTGCTCATGGACCTGTCCGACCTCCTCGAGGAGCTCTCGGCCGACCGCGAGTTCCCCGAGAGCCTGATCGATCTGACCCGCTTCGGCGGCGACGCGGTCTACTACATCCCCTGGGTGCAGGCGACCTACGCGATGGTCGCCAGCAACGAGGCGGTCGAGTACCTGCCAGACGGCGCCGACCTCAACGCCCTGACCTACGACGAGCTGCTCGAATGGGCCCGCATCCTCGAGGAGGAGACGGGGGCACCCCAGTTCGGTCTGCCGGCCGGCGAGGACGGCCTGCTCCACCGCTTCTTCCAGGGCTTCTTGTACCCCGCCTTCACCGGTGGCGTGAACACCACCTTCACCAGCGACAGCGCCGTCGAGGGCTGGTCCTGGCTGCAGGAGATCTGGGAGCACGCCAACCCGCAGTCGACCACCTACGGCTTCATGCAGGAGCCGCTGCTGTCCGGCGAGGTCATGGTGGCCTGGGACCACACCGCCCGGCTCGTCGGCGCGCTCGAGGAGCGGCCGGACGACTTCGTGGCGTTCCCGTCGCCGACCGGTCCCGAGGGGCTGGCGTTCATGCCGGTCGTCGGTGGTCTCGGGATCCCGGCCAACGCGCCCGACCCCGAGGGTGCCAAGGCGCTCATCGAGTACCTGACCCGGCCCGAGGTGGCGGCGCTCACCCTGCGCGAGACCGCCTTCTTCCCCGGCACGGGTGACGAGCTGCCCGACGACCTCGAGGGTGGCGTGGCCGCACTCGCCGAGGTGGTCGCCGCGCAGCAGCAGAGCCCGGACGCGCTGCCGTCGTTGCTCCCGATCGGGCTCGGCGACCAGGGCGGCGCCTACAACAAGGTGTTCCAGGACAGCTTCCGTGCCATCGTGCTGCAGGGCAACGACCCGGCTGGCGTGCTGAGCGCCGAAGCCGACAACCTGCAACGGGTGCTGGACACCGCCGGCGCCTCGTGCTGGTTCCCCGATCCCGACAGCGAAGGTCCCTGCCAGGTGCAGTGACCGACCACGTCCCCCGGGCGGGGCCCTCCGCATCCCCGTACCCCGCCCGGGGGCGCACCACCCCTCGAGACAGGGAGAGCTGCCGTGGCCACCGCAACGCCACCGCGCGCGGGTTCGCGCCGCCCCATCGGTCGGCTCGGTATCGCGCCCTACGTCCTGCTGCTGCCCTCGGTCGTCTTCCTCGCGGTCTTCTTCGCGCGACCCATGGTCGACGCGTTCACCCTGGCGTTCGAGGACCCCTCGGGCGGCTTCGGCCTGGCCCCGATCCGCACGATGCTCGCGGACTCGCGGTTCGGCGAGGCGCTGACCACGACGTTGATCCTGTTGATCGCCATCATCCCGGTGCAGTTCTTCCTGGCGATGTCCATGGCGCTGGTCATCAACGCCAAGCTCAAGGGCCAGAGCATCTGGCTCTACATCTACGCCATCCCGCTCGCGGTGTCGGAGTTGGCGGCCGGGATCATCTGGCTGTCGATCTTCACCCAACGCGGGTGGCTCAACAGCTGGCTGATCCAGACCGGCATCCTCGAGCAGCCGTTCGACTTCCTCGGCTACCAGAACCGTGGCTGGCTGATCGCGGTGATCGTGCTCGCCGAGGCCTGGCGGGCGACCTCGATCATCATGATCATCCTCGTCGCCGGCCTGCAGTCGATCCCGAGCGACTACCTCGAGGCGGCCGAGATCTACGGCGCGAGCCTGTGGAAACGCATCCGGTACGTGATCCTGCCGATGCTGCGCCCGAGCCTGCAGGTGGCACTGATCCTGCGGACCGTGCTGGCGTTGCAGGTGTTCGCGGTGGTGATCGCGCTCGCCGGCAGTTCCATGACCGTGCTGTCGGCCGAGGCCTTCAAGTGGCAGGTCACCTACCGCGGCCCCAACGTCGCCGCCGCCTACGCCGGCCTGATCCTGGTCTTCTCCTCGTCGGCCGCCGCGCTGTTCCTGTGGCTGCTGCCGACCAAGAACTCGCAACCCACGTGAGCGGCGGAGGTGCAGCCATGAGCACGACCGTCCCCGGCGAGTCGGCGCCCGCCCGGGCACCGCTGCCGATGCGCCAGCCACCCCGGAGCCGCCGCCGGCGCCTGAGCCGGTTCGGCGCCTACGTCGCCGCGACCCTGCTCGCCCTGTGGGTCCTGCTGCCACTGGTGTTGATCACGTTCGTCACGTTCGTGCCACGCGAACGCGTCCGCGACTTCCCGAAGTCGCTGTGGCCCGAGGAGTGGTCGGCCGACACGTTCATGTTCTTCATCAACTCCGCCGGGGTCCGGCCGGCGTTGCTCAACTCGGTCGTCATCGCGCTGATGACGGTGGTCATGGCGATGGCGATCGGTGCGCCCGGTGGTTACGCCCTGGCACGGTTCGTGTTCCGCGGCGCCAACGCCTACCGGATCACGGTGCTGTCCACCCGCGCGTTCCCGATCGTCATCCTGTCGATCCCGCTCGCGATCACCTTCCTGATCTGGGGCATCGCCGACACCCGCCTGGCGGTCGCGCTGATGCACACGGCGTTGGCGCTGCCCTTCGTCGTCCTGATCACCAGCAGCATCTTCCTGAGCGTCTCGAAGGACCTCGAGGAGGCGGCCCAGACCCTCGGGTGCACCGCCTTCCAGGCCTTCTACCGGGTCTCGCTGCCGTTGACGCTGCCGGGGCTGACCGCCGCGGCGATCTTCACCTTCGTGCTGTCGTGGAACGAGGTGTTCGCCGCGGTGATCCTCACGCTGCGCAATCCCACGCTGCCGGCGCTGGTGCTCGACGCCCTGACGGTGTCGCCGCTGCCGTTCCAGTTCGCGGCCGGCTTCGTGCTGATGGCGCCGTCGCTGATCTTTTTGTTCTTCATCCGCAAGTACCTGCTCGGCCTCTGGGGCCGCGTCGAACGCTGAGGAGCCGCCACCATGGCCGACATCCGCATCGAGGGCGTGACCAAGGTCTTCGACAAGAAGACCCGCGCGGTCGACGAGGTCGACCTGCTCGTCGAGGACGGCGAACTGCTGGTCCTGCTCGGCCCGTCCGGCTGCGGCAAGACCACGCTGCTGCGCATGATCGCGGGGCTGGAGTACCCCTCCGCGGGGCAGATCCGCGTGGGCGGCAAGGACATCACCGACCTGCCCCCGCGCAAGCGCGAGCTGGCGATGGTGTTCCAGAGCTACGCGGTGTTCCCGCACCTGACCGTCGCCGGCAACATCGGCTTCGGGCTGAAGATGCGCGGTGAACTGAAGGCCGAGATCCGGCGCAAGGTCGAACGCGTCGCCGAACTCGTCGAGCTCACCGAGTACCTCGACCGGCACCCGGCCCAGCTCTCCGGCGGCCAGCGTCAACGGATCGCCGTCGCCCGGGCGGTCGTGATGGAACCGGCCGTGCTGCTGATGGACGAGCCGCTGTCCAACCTCGACGCGCTGCTGCGGCTCAACTTCCGGGCCGACCTCAAGGAACTCGTGCGCGAGCTGAAGACCACCACCGTCTACGTCACCCACGACCAGGTCGAGGCGCTCAGCCTCGGCGACCGGATCGCCGTCATGCGCAAGGGACAGGTGATCCAGATCGACACGCCGACGGCCGTCTACGACCAGCCGAGCCACCGCTTCGTCGGCGGGTTCATGGGCAACCCGCCCATGAACTTCCTGCAGGCCTCCGTCGTCGTCGACGACGGTCGCGCGGTCGCGCACATCGGCGACCACGCCATCGAGGTGCCCGACCAGGTCCGGGCGGCGCAGGTCGAGGAGGTGCTGGTCGGGGTCCGCGCGGAGAACCTCACGCTCGCCGATGGACCGGGGCCCAACACCTTCGCGATGCAGACCGCCGTCGTCGAACCGCTCGGCTCGCACGCGCTGGTGACGGGTCGCGTGGGCGCCGAGACCTGCAAGCTGCAGGCGCCGATGGACTTCTTCGTCGAGTCCGGAACGCCGCTTTGGGTGACCGCGCAGCCGGGCAAGCTGCGCTGGTTCGATCCCGACAGCGGCGTGCGCCTCGACCCCCTGCCCGCGCCGAGCCCGGCCCGCGCCGGCTGACCGTAGGCGCTCCGCGACGCCGGCCGCCCGCGCTCCGGGCGGCCGGCGTCCGCCCGCACACCACCGAGGACCCAACCCGATGACGGATCCCGTCGACTCCGTGGACTCCGCGGCCGCCCTGCGGGTGCTCGAGCGCAACTGGCGCTCCGACGGCTACACCAGCCCCAACCTCGAGACCTACCCGTGGCAGTGGCTGTGGGATTCCTGCTTCCACGCCATCATCTGGGCCGCACTGGGCGACGGCCGGGCGACGGTCGAGCTCGAACGCGCTTTCGTCCACCAGCGCCCGAACGGGTTCGTGCCCCACGTCGGCTACCAGCACGACCCACCCGCCGCCCTCGCGTTGTGGGGGATCGAGGGCGCCTCGACCCTCACGCAGCCGCCCATGTACGCGCACGCCGCCCGTCGCCTCGCGAACGCGGGGCGTCCGCCGTCGCCGGTCTTGCTCGCGCGCATCGAGGCCGGGCTGGAGCACCTGTGGCGGGTGCGCCCGGCCGGCAACGGACTGCTGTCGTGTTTCCACCCCTGGGAGGGCGGCACCGACGACTCGCCCCGCTGGGACGCCTGGACCCTGACCCCGTTCGACCGCTTCGGGCACTGGAAGCGGCGCAAGCGGGAGCTGGTCGACGCGCTGGTGCTCGACGAGCACGCGAGCCCGACCGGCAGCCGCGCGTTCGTGGTGCAGTCGGCCGCGTTCAACGCGCTGTGCGCCTTCAACGCGCTCGAGTTCGCCGACCTGACCGGCAGCTCCGAGTGGCGCCGCCGCGGCGAGGACCTGACCGCGGCGCTCGACGCGCGGTGGGACGAGGCGCTCGGAACCTGGACCGACGCCGCCGACGACGGCCCGTGCGACACCGGTGTGGACCACGACAGCGGCGCCGTGCGGACCCTCGAAGCGCTGCTGGGTGTGCTCGTGACACCGGACGAACGTCGTGCCGACCGGGTCTTCACGGACCTGTTCGACCCGACGGCGTACGGTGCCCGGTTCGGGCCCTGCGGTCTGCACCGCGACGAACCGGCCTTCGACCCCGACGCGTACTGGCGCGGCGCCAACTGGCCCCAGCTGGTCTACCTGCTGTGGGTCGCGGCCACCCGCCGCGGGCACCCCCAGCTGGCCGAACGCCTGGCGTGTGCCCTGCGGGAGGGAGCGGCGGCCAGCGGTCACGCCGAGTACTGGAACCCCGACACCGGCGAGGGGCGCGGTGCCGCACCGCAGTCGTGGACCTGCCTGTACGTGGCCACCGTATGAGCTTCGCACGCTTCGACGAGGTCCCGGTCGACCCGGCGGCCGGGCGGGTGCACGAGCACGGCTGGCAGAGCTGGAGCCCCGTCGGCACCCATCCGCTGGACGCGACCACCCCACGCCCGGAGACCGACGTCCTGCACGTCATGCGGTTCCGGCCCGAGGCCCCGGCCCCCGCCGTGGGCGCCCAGGGCGAGGGCCTGCTGGTCGTCGACCCCGGCAACGGGGCGCCGCTGCGCCGGTACGCGGTGACCAGCGCCGCGGAACGGGTCGCCTCGATCCGTACCAGGCTGGTCGGCGACCGGCTGCTCGTCGACGCCGACGGCCCTCTTGTCGTCGACGAGGTCGACGGCGACGTCGAGACGGCGCTGCGCACCTTCGGGGACCGCTTCGCCGCCGACAACGCACTGCCCCCGCCACGCTCGGCCCCGACGGTGTGGTGCTCCTGGTACCACTACTTCCTCGACGTCACCGAGGACGACGTCGTCGAGAACCTGCGTGCCATCGAGGCCGCCGATCTGCCGGTCGACGTGATCCAGCTCGACGACGGCTGGGCGAGCCAGGTGGGGGACTGGCGCTCGCTCTCCGACCGGTTCGCCTCCGTACCGGCCGTGGCCGACCGGATCGCCGCCGCCGGCCGCCGACCGGGCATCTGGGTGGCACCGTTCACCGCCCTCGCCGGCAGCGAGCTCGCGCGCCGCAACCCGAGCTGGCTTCTCGAGGCCGACGCCGGGTGGAACTGGGACCAGCCGATGCGGGGACTCGACCTGACCCATTCCGGGGTCCGCCAATACCTCCACGACGTGTTCGGGCAGCTGCGCGCGTGGGGCTTCGACTACTTCAAGCTCGACTTCCTCTACACGGGTGCGCTCGAGGCGGCTCGCCACGAGGACGCGTCCGCGATCGCGGCCTACCGGTCCGGCCTGGAACTGGTCCGCGACGCGGTCGGCGACGCCTACGTGCTGGGTTGCGGTGCCCCGATGCTGCCGAGTGCGGGGCTGGTCGACGCGATGCGGGTCTCGCCCGACACCTACCACCCCGGGACCGGTACCGACGAGGTGCAGACGCTGCGCAGTGAACCCGCCACGATCGCCCGGTCGTGGCAGCACGGCCGCTTCTGGGTCAACGACCCCGACTGTCTCGTCCTGCGTCCCTCGGCCCCGTGGCGGGCGCACTGGGCCGCGGTCGTCGAACGCCACGGCGGTCTGCGCGGGTTCTCCGACCGGGTGGCCGACCTCGATGCCTGGGGCCTCGACGCTGTCCGCCGGCTGCTCGGCGACCCGCCGCCGCCGACACCGTTCGACCTTCACTGAGCCCGCCGTGCGCCGCCGGCGCGACCCACCCACCCATCAGCGCGAGGAGCGAGCGTGCCGCAGGTCGTCCAGTTCACCGCACCACACGAGGTCGCGCTCGTCGACGAGGACCCGGTGCCGTTGCCGGCGGGTCACGTGCGGGTCCGCACCTGGTACTCGGGCATCTCGGCCGGCACGGAGATGACCGCCTACCGCGGTTCCAACCCCTACCTGTCCAAGACCTGGGACGAGGCACGGCGCCTGTTCGTGGCCGGCGAACCCCGGTTCGCCTACCCGCTGCGCGGGTGGGGCTACCAGGAGGTCGGCGAGGTCGTCGAGGTGGCCGCGGACGTGACCGAGCCGCGGACGGGGGAGGTCGTGTTCGGCATCTGGGGGCACCGATCGGAAGCGGTCGTGCCGGTGGGGAAGCTCGCGGCGCAACGGATGCCCGCCGGGACCGACCCCATCCATGGCGTCTTCGCCCGTCTCGGCGCGATCGCCCTCAACGCCGTCCTCGCCGCCGAGGTCCACCTCGGCGAGGACGTGGCCGTCTTCGGACAGGGCGTGATCGGTCTGCTCGCCACCCGGCTCGCCATCCGCAGCGGCGCCCGGGTGCACGCGATCGACGGGTTCGCGCAACGCCTGCGGCTCGCGCACCGCATGGGGGCGGTGACCACCCTGACGGCGGATACGGCGGGCGGCGTCGCCGAGGCCCTGCGCGTCGCCACCGACGACCGTGGGGTCGACACCGCCATCGAACTCAGCGGCAACCACCACGCGTTGCACGAGGCCGTCCGCAGCGTCGGCGCCGACGGCACCGTCGTCGCGGCCAGCTTCTACCAGGGGGACGCCGTCGGCCTCCGGCTGGTGGAGGAGTTCCACCACAACCGGGTCCGGATCCTGTCGAGCCAGATCGGCGGGACGCCGCCTGCACTGGGCACACGCTGGAACCACGGTCGGCTCGTCGAGGTCTTCATGCGCGAGGTCGCGACCGGCGGGGTGGACGTCGCCCCGCTCGTCAGCCACGTGGTGGACGCCGCGGATGCCGCCGCGGCGTTCGCCCGCATCGACGACGATCCTGCGTCGGTGCTGCAGACGGTGCTGCGCTTCCCCGGCGCGCCGGCATGAACGACGCACCCACGGGTCAGCCGACACGGCGACCGCTTCCCGACCACCGGCCCCGCATCCCGGCCGACGCCCGCGCCTACGGCATCGGCATCCTCGGCTGTGGGGAGATCGCGAAGAAGGCGCATCTGCCCGCCTACGAGCAGCACGGCCTGCGGGTCGCCGGCGTGTGGAGTGCCACGGCCGCCTCGGCCGACGACGCGCGGCGCCGGTTTCCGGCGATCGAACGCGTCCACGCGACACCCGGGGACCTGCTCGCCGACCCGCAGGTCCGGGTGGTCGACCTCGCCACCCGTCCCGAGCACCGCCTGCGCTGGCTGCGGGCCGCGGTGGAGGCGGGCAAGCACGTCCTGGCACAGAAGCCGCTGACCACCGACCTGGGCGCGCTCGAGCCGATCCTCGACCTCGCCGACGCGCAGGGGGTCGTCGTCGCCGTCAACCAGAACGCCCGGTGGGCGCCGGTGTGGCGGCTGGCGACCCTGTTGGTGCGCGACGGTGCGATCGGGGACGTGGTCGGGGTGACCCACCTGCACGACAAGCCGCTCCCGCCGATCGCGGGCACGCACTTCGACGACCTGCCGCACATGCTGATCGTCGACTACCTGATGCACTGGATCGACATCACCCGGTGCTGGCTCGAAGGCAAGGACGTCGAGGTGGTCCAGGCCTCCGACCACCGCGTCCCCGGTCAGCCGGCCGACGCCCGCAACCCCTGGGCGGCGGCCATCTCGTTGCGCTGCGCCGACGGCGCCAGTGCGTGGCTGCGCGTCGTCGGGGACGCGCATGCCACGACACCCGGGTGTCCGTTCTGGATCCACGGCACGGCCGGCACGATCCGCGGCCGCATCCTCGGCGACGACCACCTCGAACTCGACCGCGACGGCGAGGTGCGACGTCTCGTCCCGGACGGTGCGTGGTTCGTGGACGGCTTCGCGGGCGCGATGGGCGAACTACTGTCCGCACTCGACGAGGGTCGACCACCCGAGCACGCCGCGCGCCACAACGTCGCGTCGCTGCGGCTGATGTTGGCGGCCCGCGCCTCGGCCGAGCAGGATGGCGCACCCGTCGGACCGGCCGTGCCGTTGTAGCAGTCGAGGGAGAGCGCATGAGCGCATGGAATGGGGCATACGACGCCGCCTGGTTGCAGGCGGAGGCCGAGCGCCTGCTGCGCTTCGGAACCGTAGGGCGGCATCCCGCCGGCGGTTTCGCGTGGCTCCGCGACGACGGCACCGCCGACACCGACCGCGACGTCGAGTTGTGGATCACCTGCCGGATGACCCACGTCTACGCACTGGGGCACCTGCTCGGCTTCGAGGGGGCCTCGGCGCTGGTCGACCACGGACTCGAGGCGCTCAACGGGCGCCTGCACGACACCGCCAACGGCGGCTGGTTCGCGTCGGTCGACACCAATGGCCCCACGGCGCCGACCAAGGGCGCCTACGAGCACGCCTTCGTGCTGCTGGCGGCGACCTCGGCCGTCGTCGCCGACCGTCCGGGCGGTCAGCAGCTGCTCGACAACGCCCTCGAGGTCCAGGAACGCCACTTCTGGGACGAGGAGGACGGCGCGGTCGTCGACGTGTTCCTCGACCCCGCGTTCGGTGAGCTCGAGCCCTACCGCGGCGCCAACGCCAACATGCACACCGTCGAGGCCTACCTCGCGGCCGCGGACGTGACCGGCGACCGGGTCTGGCTGGAGCGTGCCGACCGGATCGTGCACCGCTTCGTCCACGCCGGCGCCGGCGGGCACGGCTGGCGGCTGCCGGAACACTTCGACGGGCAGTGGCGCCCGATGCTGTCGTACAACCGCGACCAGCCGAGCCACCCGTTCCGCCCGTACGGCGCCACCGTCGGCCACGCCTTCGAGTGGGCCCGGCTGGCGCTGCACCTCGAAGCAGCCCTCGACGGCGTGCACTCGCAGCTGCGCAGCGACGCCGCGTCGCTGTTCGAGCGCGCGGTCGACGACGGCTGGGCCGTCGACGGGTCCCCGGGGTTCGTCTACACCACCGACTGGGACGGCGAACCGGTCGTGCGCAACCGGCTCCACTGGGTCGTCACCGAGGCCACCAACGCGGCCGCCGCGCTGTACCGGGCGACCGGCGTGGAGGACTACGCCGCGTCGTACCGGGCGTGGTGGTCCTACGCCGACGACCACCTGCTCGACCGCGATGCCGGGTCGTGGCGGCACGAGCTCGACCCCGACAACCGCCCGGCCGCCAGCGTCTGGGCCGGCAAGCCCGACCTCTACCACGCGCTCCAGGCGACCCTGATCCCGCGCCTGCCGTTGGCCCCGTCGCTGGCCAGCGCCCTCGCGGCCGGCCACCTCGACGCCTCGACGGGCTAGTTGCCGGCGACGCCGACCGGAACCGGCGCCGCCGCCACCTGCAGCAGGGGCCGTCCGGTGTCGATGAGCGTCCCCGGCTCGTCGTCGGACGGTGCGACGGTGACCGGCGCCTGCCGGAACAGCTGGACCGGGATGCGGTCGCTGCCGGCCGCGAGATGGGCGGCGAGGACGTGGTGGCCCTTGAGCACGTACAGGCGCCGGTCGTGCAACAGCGACACGTACGAGGCTTCCAGCGGGTGCACCGTGCGGCGGGTGTGCCAACGGACCCGCTCCGGGTCGATGTCGGCGTTTCGGACGAACACCTCGAGGCCGTAGCGGGGGACGGACACGCGCACGCCGTTGGTCACCCACGCGCCCGTCGGCCAGCGCTCCGGCTCGACGACGTGGATGCGTCCGGGTAGGTAGTCGGGCAGCGCGGAGGGCAGCTGCTCCGGGACGTGCAGGTTCACGGGTGTTCCTCGAAGGGCCGTCGGCGCTAGGAGGCGCAGCGCACGCGTCGTTGCAGGGTACGCGATGCCAGCGCCTCGACGAGCGGCACCACCTCCTGCATCGGCCGGCTGTCCTCGTCGCCGTAGCACTCGAGCAGCCAGCGGGTGCCGTCCGGCATGGTCTCGGTCAGGCCGACGACGTAGCGGAAGCCGTCGGCCTCGAGGACGGCGACCTCCTGGGGGTCGGCCGCCGGGTCGTCGCTGCTGACCGCGAAGCCCTGTCCGTCCACGAACGCGGCGGCCGTGATCGGGAAGTCGTCGATGGTGTACTGCTCGTCGGGCTCGGGCGGGGCCAGCGGCGCCCGCGGACGCCGGCGGCGGAGGTGGGTGTCGTGGATCGTCAGGACCGAGGAGTCGGGCTGGGCGACACTGAGCGTCCAGCGGTTGAGATCGAACAGGTTGAGTGCCACCTCGCCGACGAGCTGCAGGCCGGGCACCGCCGGGCCGCGTTCGGCGAGCGCCCGGCTCCAGCGCCCCAGGGAAGCGTCGACCGAGCGGCCGGGCCGCTCGCTTCGCACACGCTGGTCCGGTGTCGGGTCGTCGTGGAGCAGCCTGGACGGGATCGGGCGGTCGTCGGCGCCGTCGTCGAACACGACGGCGACCCCCGACGCCTTGGCGCGGTACTGCGCGGCATCGGCGCGCGCCAGCAGGTCCGTGAACGAGTGGTCGTCCGATCGCGCGGCCGCCACGCCGACCGACACCTGCGGCTGCCGGGTGGGGGCGGCGCGCAGGAGCTCGAAGAAGCGCTCGACCATCCGTAGCGCGTCGTCCGCGTCGCCAGCGAGGACGACGCAGAACTCGTCGCCGCCCAGCCGCGCCGCCAGCGCCTCGGACTGCGTCACCGCCACGCGGTTGAGCGCGTCGGCGACCGTGATCAGCAGCTCGTCACCGGCGGCGTGGCCGTAGACGTCGTTGATCTCCTTGAGGCCGTTGACGTCGAGCATGACCGCGGTGACGTGGCCGGTGTCGCTGCGGGCCAGCTGCGATGCGGCGAAGTCCTCGAGGCGCCGGCGGTTGGCCAGACGCGTCAGCGGGTCCTCGCCCGCCAGCCGAGACAGGTTGCCGAGGTGCTCGGCGCGGGCGATCGCGAAGCCGATGAAGCCCGCGACGGCACTGACGTAGGGGATGTCGGCCGAGGTGAAGGGCGGGGAGCTCTCCGCCGTCGTGGCGTACAACTCGCCCCAGACGGTGCCCTCCACCACGATCGGCACGCCGGCGGCCGAACCCTTGCGCAGCCGCCGCAGGATGTCGCGCTCGCCGGGTTCGGTGGTGGGGTCGTCGACGGCGGTGAGCAGTACCCGTCGTTCGAGCACGAGCCGGGACGAGGCCGGCAGCTCCTTGAGCGAGTAGTGCTCGGCCGTCGGCCGGCGTTCCTCGTCGGGGCCGAGCCAGCCGACGTTGACGACGGTGCGCAGTTCCGCCGCCTCGCGGTCCCAGCGGGAGATCGACAGCGACGCCGCCCCCATCGCGCCCAGGGCAGCGTCGGCCGCGATCTCGAGCACGTCCGCCAACTCGCCGTCGGAGCCGATGGCGCGGGCGACACCGACGAGTCCGCGCAGCCGTTCGGCCGCGTCGTCGCGGCCACGGACCCGTTGTTCGAACTCCCGGACGACGGGGAGCGGCGGCGGGGAGGTCGCCGGCTCGTGCCACCAGGCATCGAGGCGCTCCAGCAGGTGCCCGCGGAGCGCGACGTCGTCGAGCACGTCGTCGAGCGCGTCCTCGAGCGGGCGCCCGACGCGGCGTGCGACCGCGAGGCGGGCCACGGCGGCGGCGACCGCGCCGGGATGGACGTCGACGGCCAACCGCGGCGCCTGCGACAGGGCTTCCTCGAGCTCCCGCCAGGCGGGTACCGCGTGCATCGTGCGCAGCACCTGGAGCAGGTCACCGGTGCCGACCAGCGCCGCGAGCAGGCCGATGACGTCGACGCGCGCGCGCGTCAGCGACAGCGCGAACCCGACGATCCGGGCGGCCTCGACCGCGTCGGCCCGCAGAGACCCCGGGCGGGGGTCGCCCGCCACCACGGCCACCGCGATGATCGCGGCCAGGTCGAGTGCCTGGGCCCCGATCAGGCTGGCCGCCGGCTCGACGGCGGACTCCTGGTGTCCGGCCACGTAGTCGCGCAGCTCGGCGTCGCCGCTCGCCGGGGCGTAGAGGTGGCCCTGACCCAGTTCGCAGCCCCACTCCCGAAGCAGCACGACCTGTTCGCGGTGCTCGATGCCCTCGGCCACGACGTCCAGGCCGAGGGAGGTGCCGAGGCCGATCGCCGCCTGCACCACCAGCGCCCGCCCGCGGGCCGGTCCGCTGGTGGTGCCCACGGCCGCGACGAACGAGCGGTCCAGCTTGAGCATCGTGAACGGAGCCGAGGCGAGCAGGTCCAGGGTCGCGAACCCGGTGCCGAAGTCGTCCAGCGCGATCCCCACGCCGAGGTCGGCCAGCGCGTGCAGTTGCGAGCCGTCGCTCAAGTGGTCGAACGCCGCCGTCTCCGTGACCTCGACGACCAGGCAGCCGGCGGGGAGCGCCGTCGCGGCCAGCGTGCGTCGCACCAGCTCGACGAACGCGCGGGAGCCGAGTTGGAGCGGCGAGACGTTGACGTGCAGCCGCAACGCGGCCAGTTCGGGTTGCCGCCGCCAGGCGGCGAGCTGCGCGCAGGCGCGCACGAGCACGTCGGTGCCCAGGGCCTGGATCAGCCCGGACCGCTCCGCGACGCGCACGATGCCGCTGGCGGCGGCCAGCGGCGGGTCGAGCGGGCCGGACAGTCGCACCAGCGCCTCGACCGCCACGGCGCGCCCGCAGGACAGATCGACGACGGGCTGGTAGACGACCTGCAGCCGGCCCTCGTCGATCGCGTCCGCGAGCAGCAGCGCCTCCGGGTCGGCGTGGGTGCCGTGGTCACGGCGCCAGTCGCGGGTGGCGAACGGCACGGCGGAGCGCAGCTCGCGCGGGACCGGCGCCTCGCGCCGGTCCATCGTCGTTTCGCTTCTCACGCCATCGCACCTCGGGGCACTCGCGCTCCCGTCGGCCGGAGCGGGCGCGGGTCGAGTGGTTGCGCGCGCAGGTACGGACGGACACCTCGGTGGCCCGATCCGGGCGCACCGCTGTCCGTCTAGGCTGTCGGGCGGCGACCGGAGCCGCATGCGAGAGCCGCCCGGGCTGACGCGGTCACCTCGATGGGTGTGCCATGTCAATCACCCCGGTCCGCAAGGTTCCCACGGGGATCCCGGGCTTCGACGCGATGGCCCACGGTGGCCTGCCGGAGGGCCGGACGACGCTCGTCGCCGGGTCGGCCGGCTCGGCGAAGACGTTGTTCGCGTCCCAGTACCTGGCGGGCGGCATCACCGAGTTCGACCAGTCCGGTGTCTTCGTCACCTTCGAGGAGACGCCGCTCGACCTGCGCCGCAACCTGATCTCGCTCGGCTGGGACGTCGAAGCGTGGGAGCAGGCGGGCAAGTGGCGGTTCGTGGACGCCTCGCCCGATCCCGAGCACGAGCTCACGTTGGCCGGGTCGTGGGACTTCGGGGCGTTGATGGCCAGGATCACCCGCGCCGTGGAAGCCGTCGGCGCCACCCGTGTCGTGGTGGACTCCCTCGGCGCGGTCTTCAGCGAGTTCTCCGACGGCGGTCGCGTGCGCCGCGAACTGCGGCGCCTCGTCCGCGCCCTGCGCGACCTCGACGTCACCTCGGTCATGACGGTCGAGCGCACGACCGAGTATGGCGACGTCAGCCGTTGGGGGGTCGAGGAGTTCGTCGCCGAGGACGTCGTACTGCTGCGCAACATCCTCGAGGACGAGGCCGCGCGCCGGACCATGCAGATCCTGAAGTTCCGCGGCACGACCCACCGCAAGGGCGAGTTCCCGTTCGCGATCATCAACGACCGTGGCATCGTGGCGCTCCCGCTGGCCGACTCGGCGCTGACGAGCCTGCGGTCGCGGGCCGACCGGATCGACTCCGGCAACGACGTCCTCGACGACATGTGTGGCGGCGGTCCGTTCCGTGACTCCATCAGCCTGGTGTCGGGCGCGACGGGTACGGGCAAGACGCTGACGGTCACGGAGTTCATGAAGGGCGGGGCTCGAAACGGCGAGCGCTGCCTGCTGTTCGCGTTCGAGGAGAGCCGGGCCCAGCTGATCCGCAACGCCCGCGGTTGGGGGGTCGACTACGAGCAGATGGAGCGCGACGGGCTGCTGAGGATCGTCGCCGCCTATCCCGAGACCGCCTCGCTCGAGGAGCACCTGGTCGCCGTCACCGACGCGGTGCGCGACTTCGACCCGCAGCGGTTCGCGCTGGACTCGCTGTCGGCGCTCGAGCGGGCATCGACCCCGCGGGGGTTCCGCCATTTCGTGATCGGCATCACCTCGATGCTCAAGGAACGCCAGGTCACCGGGCTGTACACGGCGACCACGCCCAGTCTCACCGGGGGCGCGTCGGTCACGGAGTCGCACATCTCGACCCTGACCGACGCCATCATCCTGCTGCGCTACGTCGAGATCCACGGGGAGGTGAAACGCGCCATCTCGGTGCTCAAGATGCGGGGGTCCGCGCACGACCGCGACATCCGCGAGATCACCATCGACGGCACCGGCATGCACATCGGTGAGGCGTTGCGCAACATCTCGGGCGTGCTCGCCGGTGCGCCACGTCAGCTCGGCCCCGACGAGGTCGAGGTCATCGGCACGAGTGCCTGAGCCACCACGGGTACCGAGTCACTGGATATCACGACGGACGGGAGGTGAGGGTGGACCGACCGGATCAGCTCCGACTCCAGCTGCGGTTGTACGTCCACGGCGACGCCCCCGAGACCGCGGCCGTGGAGCGCAACCTGCACGAGGTGTTCGCCTCGATCGGCCTGGACTACGACGTCGAGATCCTCGACGTGCGTGCGCACGCCGACGAGGCCGAGGCGGACAAGATTCTGCTGACCCCGACCCTGATCCGGTTGACACCCCCGCAGCTGCGTGTGGCCGGTGACCTGGCCGACGTCGAAACCGCGCTCGACGGGCTCGGCTTGCGCATCTGGTCCCAGCGGGCACGCGCACGACCGATGGCCGACAACGAGGGCTGACGGCCCGCTCAGGCGCGGCGGCTGGCCACGGCCTGGGCGATCGCGTCGTACAGGTCGGTGTCGGTGTAGGGCTTGGGCAGGAACGCGGTGTGCGCCGTGGGGTCGACCAGGTGTTCGGCGACCTCGCTCTGGTCGAAGCCACTGAAGAACACGATCGGCAGCCGGGGCGCGGCCGCCCGCATGCGCGGGAACGCCTCGTGTCCGGTCATCACGGGCATCATCACGTCGAGGAGCACGACGTCGAGGGCGTCCGCCTGCTCGGTGACGCGTTCCACCGCCTCGCGTCCGTTGGTGGCCTGCACCACCTCGTAGCCGGCCTTGCGGAGTAGGAGGGCGGTGACCTGGCGCACCATGGCGTCGTCGTCGACGACGAGAACCGTCCCCTCCGTCGCGGTCGTCATCCGGTGGCCTGGCCGGGGAAGGGCAACAGGAGCCGGAAGCGGGCGCCCTGGCCCGGGGCGCTGTCGACGTCGATGGCGCCGCCGTGCGCCGCGACGATGCCGGCACTGGCGGCGAGACCGAGGCCGCGTCCGGCGAACTTGGTGCTGAAGAACGGGGCGAACATCCGCTGGCGCACCTCGTCGTCCATGCCGGGACCGTCGTCGACGACGTCCACGATGACGTAGGAGCCGGGTGGCAGGAGGCGCGTGGGATGGGTGAGCGCGGCGTCGCCGGCCAGGTCGAGGGTGCCGCTGGTGACCAGAATCTGCCCGCCCTGTTCGCCGATGGCCTCGGAGGCGTTGATGACGAGGTTCATCAGCACCTGGCGTAGCTGGGTCGCGTCGGCGCGCACCTGGGGCACCTCCGCGTCCAGCGCGACCTCGAGGCGGGTCTTCGGCGGGACGCTCGAGCGGAGCAGCCGGATCATGCCCGTGACGAGGTCGTTGAGGTCGACGGTCGTCAGCTCGATGCTGCCGCGCCCGCTGTAGGCGAGCATCGAACGGGCCAGCTCGGCAGCCCGGCCGCTCGCCTCGAGGATCTGTTCGAGCGCGTGGTCGACCATCTGGGGGTCGTCGGTGCTCGCGCGGGCGATGCTGGCCCAGCCCTGGACGCCGACGAGCAGGTTGTTGAAGTCGTGGGCGACCCCGCCGGCCAACGTGGCCAGGCTCTCGGCCTGCTGCAGGTGGCGCAGGCGCTCCTCGCTCTGCCGTTCCCGGGTGATGTCACGCCCGATGACGACGTGGCCGACGATCGATCCCTCGCCATCGGTCATCGGGGCCGCCGTGACCGAGAGCAGCAAGGGCGCCTCGGGCGGACGTTCGAGCGCGAGCTCGCGGCGGACCTGCGATCGCGACGCGTCGGCGGCCGCGAGCATCTCGACCACCTCGGCGGGGTCGGCGGTGGCCAGGACCGCTTCCAGCGGCCGTCCTTCCACGGTCTGCAGGTTCGTGGTGAGCAGGCGCTCCCCGGACTCGTTGAGGGTGACGATGCGGCCGCCGGCGTCCACGCTCAGGATCAGGTCGGGGGCGTGGTCGATCAGGGCGCTGAGGTACTGCTCGGACATCGGCGACACGGCCTCCGGAGCCGTCACCGGCGGGGCGTCGAGGACGTCGCGGTTGATGGTGTCCAGCGCCCGGCGCAGCTGGGCGCGGCGCGAGGCGGACGTGGCCACCGCGTCCAGCGTCATCCGCAGCTGCGCGTCGTCGGTGTCACCCGCGACCACGACGGCGTTGGTGATCTCCGGAGCGAGCGCCAACCTGGTGCGCGCCACGTCGACCTGGTCCTCGGGCACCAGCAGGGCGAGACCGACGGTGCCGTTCGCACGCCGGATGCGTCGGGCGGCGGTCAGCGGCTGGGACCAGGACGAACCGATGGCGACCAGCAGGGGGGCCGGCCGGCCGCGCTGGAGCGCCGCCAGGCAGCCGTCGAGGTCGGTCACCGCCTCGAGCCCGGTGTCGCCGCGGGCGGCCAGCATCGCCAGCGGTCCGGTACCGGAGTCGAGGGCCAGGATGCGCGACATCGCTACAGCAGCGGCAGGTCGAGCAGGGAACGGCCGAGCCAGGTCCGGAGCAGGTCGGTCGAGGGCGACATGACGTGGGCGGCCCTGGCGTCACGCAGCGCACGCGTCAGGCGGCTGTTGCTCTGGTAGGCGATGCCGCCGGTCAGCGTCAACGCCTCGTTGGCGACGTGCACCGCGGCCTCGGCGACCTCCGCCTTGCAGGCGAACAGCGCCTGCCGCGCGGCCGGGTCACCCGCGTCGCCGAGCGCGGCGGCGTGGTGGAGCAGTTGGCGGGTGCGTTCGACGGTCGACCACAGCCCGCCGAGGCGGTGGGCGATGATGTCGTTGGCACCGATCCGCTCGCCGGTGTGCTCGTAGGTCCGCTTGCGCACGTGCTCGATCGTGGCTTCGAGGGCGCTGCGGGCGACCCCGAGGTAGGCGCCGGCCATCGCCACGATGAAGTACGGCGCGATGACCTCGAACACGTACCAGGTCTCGTCGCCCTCGGCGCCGAGCAGGTTGGCGGCCGGGACCCTCGCCTCGTCGAGCACGACGCCGCGGGAGCTGTTGCCACGCATCCCGAAACCGTTCCACTCCTGCTGCCAGGTGGCGCCCGGGGCTCCGGCGTCCAGCAGCAGGCACGAGAACGTGCCCGGGTCGAGCTCGCTGCCCTCACCGACGACGCTGAGCACGTAGGAGTCCGCGCGCCCGCCGCTGGTCACGAACGACTTGCAGCCGTTGACGCGGTAGTCGTCCCCGTCCCGCCGGTAGGTGACCTGGGGCAGGTAGAAGTGGACACCCGTCCCGGGTTCGGACAGCGCCAGCGAGGTGACGTGCCGACCGGCGGCGATGGGCGCGAGATAGCGCTCCTTCTGGGCGTCGGTCGCCTTGACGTCGATGACCTTGGCGGCAACGCAGTGCATGCCGAAGACCAGCCCGGTGGAGCCGCACTCCCGACCGAGTTCCTCGGTCACGACGGCGAGTGCGAGCAGTCCCTCGTCGTGGCCTCCGACGTCGGTCCCCACGTTGAGCCCGAGCAGTCCCGCCTCGCCCAGCGCGTGGAGTCCCCGGGCCGGCCACTGCGCCTCGCCGTCGACCTTGTCGGCGTCCTCGGCGAGCACCGTCGACGCAATGCCGCGTGCGGTCTCGGCGAAGTGCGCCACCCGGGCCGGAGGGCCCGCCGGATCCCGCACGTCGATCTCCTCAGAAAAGGCGCATTGCGCCGCGAACCCTAGCCACGATCCTCCCGGCTGCGCGACGCCGCGACCGCTCGCCGGGCGGTCGACGGGTGGCCCGTCAACCCAGATCGCGTTGCGCGGCCTCGAGAATCTCGACGATGCGGGTGCCGAACCGCACGTCGCACGCGTGCGCCTGACCGGTGTCGGCGGCGTCCTGCAGCGCCCGGATCGCCTCGCCGAGCGCCTGCGTGGCGTCGAAGGCCAGACCGGTCGGAAGCTCCCGCCAGCCCCCTTCGCCGTAGAAGACCACGCGCTGGCCGGTCGCCGGCTCGGGCATGGTCAGGCTCAACGTCAGCTGGCTCGAGGCACCTTCGGCGTGGCGAAGGGCGAGGTGGACGGTGTCGCCGGGCCCGCGGGCCGCCCGGACGTCCTCGACCGGCCCCAGCACGGGCAGCAGCAGCGACAGCATGTGCGGGCCGACGTCCCACAGCGCCCCGTGCTCGCGCCGCCAGGGCGAGTTGCCGAAGGGGTTGCCAGGGGTGTCGAGCGCCGCGAGGACGGTCGCCTGTCCGCCCAGCCAGCCGGACTCGGCCGCGGTGTCCTCGAGCCAGCGCTGGATGCCCGGCACGAATCTCGACGTCAGGAAGACCACCGACGCGACGCCGGTCCGCGCCGCAGCGTCGACGATCTCTCCGGCCGCCGCGGTCGACAGCGCGACCGGCTTCTCGAGCAGCAGATGGCAGCCGGCTCGCGCCGCCCGAACCGCCAGGTCGGCCTGCACGTCCGGCGGGACGGCGAACGACACCGCCTCCACGTCGGCGAACAGCTCGTCCGGATCGTCGTAGGCGCGAACGTCGCGGGCCTCGACGACCGCGTCGGCCTTGGCACGGTCGCGACCCCAGACGCCGACGAACTCGACGTCGTCGGCCTCGGCCAGTGCCTGCGCGTGGATCTCCGCGGCCCAGTAGCCGGTGCCGATGAGTCCGTACCTCACGTCGTCCCCGTCCGTCGTCGTGCCCACGCTGCACCGAGGTGGTGGCGACGGGCCACTGTACGGTGCCCGGACCGCACGGCACCGGCCCGGGAGGAACGTTCGATGGATGCCGCGGGCCGCCGCCCGGACGAGGTGGCCGCGGCGCTGCGCAGGGCGGGCGTCCGTGACGTCGACACCAGCACACGACGGCGCGCGGAGTACTCCTCGGACGCCTCCCTGTACCGGGTGCCGCCGACGGTCGTCGCCTTCCCCCACGACGCCGACGACCTCGCGGCCGCACTGGAGGTCGCCCGCTCGCTCGGCGTGCCGGTCACCGCCCGTGGAGCGGGGACCTCGATCGCCGGCAACGCCATCGGTCCCGGGATCGTGCTCGACGTCCGCCGCCACATGGACCGCGTCCTGGAGCTCGACCCGCAGGCGCGGCACGCGGTGGTCCAGCCGGGCGTGGTGCTCGACGACCTGCAGCGCGTGCTCGCGCTCCACGGTCTGCGGTTCGGGCCCGACCCGTCGAGCCACGACCGGTGCACGCTCGGCGGGATGATCGGCAACAACGCCTGCGGCTCGCGGGCCCTCGGCTACGGACGCACGGTCGACAACGTGGTGGCGCTCGACGTCGTCGCGGGGACCGGTGAGCGGCTGCTGGCCACCGCCGATCCATCTCCGTCGTCGCCGCTCGCGGGAGCCGCCCTCGCCCTGGCGCAGCGGCACGGCGAGGTCATCCGGACCGAACTCGACCGTTTCAGCCGGCAGGTCTCGGGGTACGGCCTGCACCACCTGCTGCCCGAACGGGGAAGCGACCTGGCCCGTGCGCTGGTCGGCAGCGAAGGGACCTGCGCACTGACGGCCGCCGCCGTCCTCGCGCTGGTCCCCGAGCCGGCCGTCACCGCCCTGGTGGTGCTCGGCTACGAGGACATGGTGGCCGCGGCCGAGGCGACGCCCGGCCTGCTCGGGCACGACGCGGTCGCGATCGAGGGCATGGACGCGAGGATCGTCGACGTGGTGCGGTCGCGTCGGGGCCGGGTCCCGGACCTCCCGGACGGTGGCGGATGGCTGGTCGTCGAGCTCGCGGGCGAATCGGTCGGGGACCTCATGAGCCGGGTGCCGGCGCTCCTGGCGGACGCGGGCGCACGGGACCACCGCACGATCACCGATCCGGCCGAGGCGAGGGAGCTGTGGCGCATCCGTGAGGACGGAGCGGGACTCGTCGCCCGGGCGACACCGACCCCCTCCCATGCCGGCTGGGAGGACGCGGCCGTCCCGCCGGCCCGGCTGGGCGCCTATCTCGGCGACTTCGACCGGTTGCTCGAGCACCACGGCCTGAAGGGCGTGCCCTACGGCCACTTCGGTGACGGTTGCGTCCACGTCCGCATCGACTTCCCGTTCCACGAGCCACGCGGTCGGGCGGTGTTCCGCGGCTTCCTGACCGACGCAGCCGCACTGGTCGCGTCGCACGGTGGCACGGTGTCGGGCGAGCACGGTGACGGACGCGCCCGCAGCGAGCTGTTGCCGGCGATGTACGGCCCCGACGCCATCGCGGCCTTCGCCGCCTTCAAGGGCCTGCTCGATCCCGACGACCTCCTCAATCCGGGTGTGCTCGTGCGCCCCGCCGCCGTCGATGCCGAGTTGCGCGTGGCCGGCGGGCACCGGCTCACCGACGGCCTGGCGCTGCACTACGACCAGGACGGTGGCGACTTCGCCGCGGCGGTCCATCGCTGCACCGGCATCGGCCGGTGCACGACCACGCACGCGGCCCCCGGTCGGGTCATGTGCCCCTCCTACCTGGCCACCGGCGACGAACGCGACTCGACGCGGGGTCGTGCCCGGGTGCTGCAGGAGATGGTCGACGGCCGGCTCGTCGCGGGAGGTTGGTCGTCGCCCGAGGTGCACGACGCACTGGAGCTGTGCCTGGCCTGCAAGGGATGCGCCAGTGACTGTCCCACGGGTGTCGACATGGGGACCTACAAGGTCGAGGTGCTGCACCAGACCTACCGTCGGCGTCTGCGGCCGCGAACCCACTACTCGCTCGGCTGGCTGCCCCGGTGGGCCCGGCTGGCGGCACGGGTGCCGCGCGCGACGGCGTGGGCCATGGGGCGCCCACGGCTCGTTCGGCTCGCGAAGCAGGTCGCCGGGATCGACCCAGGGCGCCGGGTTCCCGAACTCACCACCGACGACCTGCAGACCTGGTTCGAAGCACGTGAACGGCCGCCGGGCGAAGGCGGCGACGTGCTGCTGTGGGTGGACACCTTCACGCGACGCTTCGCCCCGCGGGTCGGGCGGGCGGCCGTCGAGGTCCTCGAATCGGCCGGACTCACGGTCAGGCTGACCGGCCCGGACCAGTGCTGCGGTCTGACCTGGATCTCGACGGGCCAGCTCGCGACCGCCAGGCGGCTCGTTCGTCGCCTCGTAGATGATCTCGCGGCCGAGATCGACCGGTCCGGAGGCGCGCTGACCGTGCTCGGCCTCGAGCCCTCGTGCACCGCGGTCCTGCGCCAGGACGCGATGCACCTGCTCGGCCACGACGACCCGGCCGCCCGCACGGTCGCGGCCGCCACCAGGACGCTGGCCGAGGTACTGGCGAGCCGGAGACCGGCATGGACGCCACCACGGCTCGACGGTGTCACCGTGGTGGCGCAGCCGCACTGTCACCACCACGCGGTCATGGGGTGGCACGCCGACCGGGCGCTGCTGGCGGCCTGCGGCGCCACCGTCGAACAGGTCGGCGGTTGTTGTGGTCTGGCCGGCGACTTCGGCATGACGCGCGGCCGGCGCGACGTCTCGGTCCGCATCGCGGAGTCGGCGCTGCTGCCCGCGCTGCGTACCGCCGGCCGCGACGCGGTCGTCCTCGCCGACGGCTTCTCCTGCCGCACCCAGGTCGCCGACCTGACCGGCCGACGATCGGTGCACTTGGCCGAACTGCTCGCGGGCGGCACGCCGGGCTGAACCGCACGCCGGCGGCCATGGGCGCTCGGCCCCGAGGTGGCGCGGTTCGGGGGGCCGCCCGGCCTATCGTCCCGCCGGTGAGCGCCGAACTGATCTATTTCGTCTGCGGTGCCGGCCTGCTGCTGGCGACGGTGCTGCCGCGCGTGTTGCACGGTCGCGCGTTCTCGGTCCCCATGGTGGTCCTCGCCGTCGGCGTCCTCGCCGGTGTGCTGATCCCGGGCGACGACCCGCTCGACGACGTCCTCGAGGCGACGGCGACCACCCACATCGCCGAGGCGTGCGTGATCATCTCGCTCATGGGGGTCGGCCTGGCCATCGACCGGCCGTTGCGGTGGCGAACCTGGGGGCCGACGTGGCGACTGCTCGTCATCGCGATGCCGTTGTGCATCGGCGGGGTCGCCCTCGTCGGCTGGTGGGCGGTCGGGCTGAGCGTCCCGGCGGCGGTGCTGCTCGGTGCCGTGCTGGCGCCGACCGACCCCGTGCTGGCCTCCGAGGTGCAGGTTGCGCCGCCCACCGTCGAGGAGGGCGGCGGCACGCTCGAGGACCAGCGGGGAACCGAGGACGAGGACCCGGAGGAGGACGCCGTCCGGTTCACGCTGACGTCGGAAGCCGGGCTCAACGACGCGTTCGCGTTCCCCTTCGTCTACTTCGGGCTGTTCCTGATGGACCGCGGTCCGCTCGGCGACTGGCTGCTCGAGTGGGTGCTGTGGACGCTGGTCGGCAAGATCGTCGTCGGCGCCGTGGTCGGCTGGCTCGCGGGCGCCGCGCTGGGACGGATGGCGTTTCGGGCCACGGCCGGCCCGCTGCGGATCGCCGACGGGGGCAATCCGCTCCTGGCGATCGCGGCGACCTTCGCGGTCTACGGGCTGACCGAACTCGTGGGTGGGTACGGATTCCTGGCCGTCTTCGCGGCGGCACTCGCGATCCGTTCGGTGGAGCGGGGGCACGGCTACCACCGGCAGCTGCACGAGCTGGTCGAGCGGCTGGAGGCGATCCTGACGCTGGTGCTGCTGCTGATGCTGGGTGCGGCCATGGGCGACGGGCTGCTGGTGGAGCTCAGTTGGGCCGGGGTGGCGGTCGCGGTGGCGCTGGTCGTCGTGATCCGGCCGGTGCTCGCCTGGCTGTCGCTCGCCGGTGCGCCGGAGCTGCAGGGCGCGGAGCGCTGGGCCGTGGCCGCGTTCGGGGTGCGCGGCATCGGATCGGTGTACTACCTCTCGTACGCACTCGGCAGCGAGTACACGCCCGAGCAACTCGACCTGTGGGCCGTCGTCGGCTTCACCATCGTGCTGTCGGTGATCGTGCACGGGGCGGCCGCCACGCCCGTGATGAGATGGCTCGACCGACGGCGGCAGGCCGCGGAACCGGTCGCCTGACAGCGCGCTCGACGCCTCGTCGTCGCAACGACGTCACGTCGAACGCACGGCGGTATGGCGGTCGAGCTGTCGGCGTCGCACACTGGTGCGACAGCTTGGATGCCGGAGGTGCTCGTGGCGATGACCGACCTCTCTGTCCCCGACCGGCTGCCGGTCCTGTCGCGGGGACGGCACCGCAACCCGCGCAAGGGCGCCTGCTTCATGGAACTGGCGTCCTATCTCGCCGGGGAGCGCTGGAGCGACCATCCAGCCTGCACGCATCCGCTGCTCGCCGCCGTCGCCCGCGCCGTCAACGACTGCACGTCGGACGAGGCGCGGCCGCAGTTGGCGCCACTGATCCCGTCCGTGATCGGGCTGACCAGCGACGACCCGCGGGTGACGGTGCGGATCGCCCGGCGGTGCGCCGTGGCCGCCCTGCCCGTCGTCGCCTTCGAGCGTCAGCGCATGCTGGCGGTGGCGCTGCTGACGTGCGAGCGGCTGCTGGACGACCTCGACGGACGCCAGCCCGGCAGCATGGACGCGACGACCCGCGAGGCCCTGGCGCAGGTGCCGGACGCGGCCGCCTGGGCGCGCCGGTTCACCAACGGCATCCGGAGCTCGCCGAAGGACTTCCCGCGATACACCGCACCCAGGATCGTCGGTGTCGCCGTGAAGGGGATCGCCGAAGCCTGTGTGCCCGATCCGGCGGTGCGGCTGCGCGACCTCCTCGTCGAGGTGATCGACGAGTGCCGCAGCGACGTCGACCGCGAGGCGAGCCCGGCGGCGGACCCCGGCCCGGCCATGTGGCACGAGGTCTGCTCCCTGACCGGTGCCGTGCCCGTTCGCTGACGCGAACTGGTCGCCCGGCTGTCGTGCGAGCGGGGGGACTCGAACCCCCACAGCCTTGTGGGCCACTGGGACCTAAACCCAGCGCGTCTGCCAATTCCGCCACGCTCGCCTGCGCCGGAAACCTACCGGCGAGCCGGCAGCGGACGCGCACGCGGTGGCGCGAGCCGACGGCTGTGCGGCCAGCCCGAGGTCCACCTCCGCTCCGCACCACGGCCGCGCCCCGGCATCACGGCGTGCCGAGGGTGGCGACCGGTCGCGCGTTGGACGCGCCGCCGGCGTCAGCGGCTGGCGACCAGCAGGAAGACGCCCGCGACGACGACCGCGAGCAGCAGGCCGACGACACCGGCGAGCCAGGTGCCGACCACCGTCAGTCCGACGGCCACCGCGATGATCCAGCCGCGACGGGCGAAGGCGGGTTCGTTCTCGCGGTCGGCGCCCGGCCGTGGTGTGCCCGGTCCGTTGTCGGCCATGGCGGTGCTCCCCGTCTCGGCTCCACCGTAGGGCTGGTCGCGCCCCACCATGAGGTGCCCGTCACGTTCGGACGACCGTGAGCCAAGCTCGGCCCGTCGTCACCGTGGCAGGCGTGCCCGAGCCCAGGCAAGGGCGCCGGGCGCCAGTCCCCTGCACTTGGGCACCTCGTGCACTTCGGCCACCAGCAGCGGCGCGCCGGCCGGCAACGCGTCCTTGACGGCGTGGTAGACGGCCGAGCGGTGCTGGTCGCTGTCGACGAACGCCAGGCCGGCCTCGACGGGACGGACCTCGGTCCAGGGGCCCTCGGTGCCGGCGGCCAGTTGCTGGCCGGGCGTTGCGACGAGGTAGAGCACGGGTCCGTCCTCTTCTGCGGCCAGTGGGTGGCAGCGTAGGCAGGGCCTCGCCACCTCCCTGCGGATCATGGCCGGCCCGGTCCCATGGCCGTGCTGCCGTCGCCGCCGACCGCTCTAGCGTGACGCGACGGACCGCAGGAGGTGGGCATGGTCACCGTCGGTTTCCACGCATCGCACGAGCAACTCCGGCCCAGCGACGCCCTGGCCGCCGTTCGTCACGCCACGGCCGCCGGCTTCCAGGCCGCGATGTGCTCGGACCATCTCGCGCCCTGGAGCGCCCGACAGGGGGAGTCCGGCTTCGCGTGGTCGTGGCTCGGGGCGGCGCTCGAGGCGACCGACGTCTCGTTCGGCGTCGTCTCCGCCCCCGGCCAGCGCTACCACCCGGTCATCGCCGCACAGGCCATCGCGACGCTCGGCGAGATGTATCCCGGGCGGTTCTGGGCGGCCCTCGGTTCCGGCGAGAACGTCAACGAGCACGTGACCGGCGACCGCTGGCCCGACAAGCCGACGCGTGACGCGCGCCTGCTCGAGTGTGTCGAGGTGATGCGTGCACTGCTGGCGGGGGAGGAGGTCACCCACGACGGGCTGATCCGTGTCGACCGTGCCAGGTTGTGGAGCCTGCCCGAGCAGATGCCCGCTCTGGTCGGGGCCGCGGTCAGCGCGCAGACCGCCGGCATCGTCGGTGGCTGGGCGGACGGCCTCATCACGGTCAACCAGCCGCTGGACACGCTCGAGCGGGTCATCGGCGCCTTCCGCGACGGCGGGGGCGACGGGAAGCCGGTGTACGTCCAGGTGCATGTGTCCTGGGCACCGGACGAGGACACGGCGCTCGCCATCGCCCACGACCAGTGGCGCAGCAACGTCTTCTCGTCCGAGTTGGCGTGGAACCTCGCCTTTCCCGAGCAGTTCGACGCCGCGGCGGAGCACGTGACGCCAGACGCCGTCCGGGAACCGGTCCTGGTCTCGGCCGACCTCGACCAGCACGTGGAGTGGCTGTCGGCGATCGCCGCGCTGGGGGTCGACGGGCTCTATCTGCACCACGTCGGACAACGGCAGGACGAGTTCGTCGACGCCTTCGCCGAGCACGTGCTGCCACATCTGACGGGGAACGGGATGTCGACCGGCGCCGAGAGGAACGCGTCGTGAGTACCGCCCGCACCGCCGACCTGTGGTGGAAGAACGCCGTCTTCTACTGCCTCGACGCCGAGACCTTCCGTGACAGCGACGGCGACGGCGCCGGTGACCTGGTCGGTCTGACCGAACGGATCGACTACCTCGCCGGCCTCGGGATCACGTGCCTGTGGCTGATGCCGTTCTATCCCTCGCCCAACCGCGACGACGGCTACGACATCACCGACTACTACGGCGTCGACGACCGACTCGGAACCCTCGGCGACTTCGTCGCGCTGGTCCGCACGGCGAAGGACCGTGGGCTCCGCGTCATCATCGACCTGGTCATCAACCACACCTCGGACCAGCATCCGTGGTTCCGGACGGCGCGTCGCAGCGCCAACTCGAGGTTCCGCGACTACTACGTGTGGCAGGACGAGCCGCAGGACGAACCCGACGCCGAGGTGGTGTTCCCCGACGCCGAGGACAGCATCTGGTCGTGGGACGAACAGGCGCAGCAGTGGTATCTGCACCACTTCTACGGCCATCAGCCCGACCTCAACATCGCCAGCCCCGCCGTGCGCGAGGAGATGGCCAAGATCGCCGGGTTCTGGCTCGAGCTCGGCGTCGACGGCTTCCGCGTCGACGCGGTGCCCTACCTGCTCGAGACGGGCGGCATCGACGGTGAGCTGCAACTCGACCCGCACTCCTACCTCAAGGACCTGCGCTCGTTCATCGCGCGGCGACGCGGTGACGCGGTGCTGCTCGGCGAGGTGAACCTGCCAACGGACGAACTCGTGGCGTACTTCGGCGACGAGCAGGCCGACGAGATCCAGATGCTGTTCGCGTTCCCGCTGATGCAGCAGCTCTACCTGTCCCTCGCCCGGCAGGACGCCCGTCCGCTCGCCGCGGCCGTGCGCGAACTCCCCGAGGTCTCCGAGCAGAGCCAGTGGGCGATCTTCGTGCGCAACCACGACGAGCTCACCCTCGACAAGCTCAGCGACGACGAACGCGAGGAGGTGTTCGCCGCGTTCGGCCCCGACGAGTCGATGCAGCTGTTCGGTCGTGGGCTGCGCCGACGGCTGCCGCCGATGCTCGACGGCGACCAGCAACGCCTGCGGCTCGTGTACAGCCTGATGTTCTCGTTGCCGGGCAGCCCCGTGCTGTTCTACGGCGAGGAGATCGGCATGGGGGAGAACCTCGACATCGAGGGACGACTCAGCGTCCGCACCCCGATGCAGTGGACCGATGGAAAGAATGCCGGCTTTTCCGACGCCCGCCCGTCGCGCCTGCGGCGGCCCGTCACCGAAGGGCAGTTCGGTCCGCTGGCGGTCAACGTCAGCGACCAGGAACGGGACCCGGACTCGCTGCTGAACTGGATGCAGCGCCTGATCCGTCGCCGCCGCGAGACGCCCGAGTTCGGTTGGGGCGCCTGGCAGCTGCTGGACACCGGTGACGACGCGGTGCTCGGCCACCAGTGCGACTGGGAGGGGCGGCGCGTTCTCGCCCTGCACAACCTGTCCTCGTCGCCTCGGGAGCTGCGCGTCGCGGTTCCCGACACCGGGGCCTCGGAGGTGGTCGACCTGCTCGGCAGTGACGGCAAGGCGCTCGAGCTCGAGAACGGACGACTCGAGTTGAAACTGGAGGGCTACGGCTACCGCTGGCTGCGGGTCCGGCCGTCGACGGCCTGACGCCGATCGCATCCTCACCGCTTCCATACGGCGTGACGCGAAATCCTGATACCGCCCTCACGGGATCGCGCCCATGATCACCACATGGCCGACGCACCCCCGACGTCGGCGCACCTCCGGGCCGGCGCGGGACGCGGCTTTCACCCACTCCCCGTCTCGGTGAAGGCGATCATTCCCCGCGCCGGCCCGCCATCCTCGTTCCGGCGTCAGCCGCTCGGCGTGAGGTGGGCATGCCCGTCGCCGCCGATGCCGATGCCGGCCAGTTCGACGACGACGCGCAGGCCGCTCGGCACGTTGTGCTCGACCCAGGCGCGTCCGCCGTGCAGTTGCGCGAACTCGGCGACCAGTGCCAGCCCGACGCCGGTGCCGGGACTCGGGTGCTGGTCGTCAGCGCGGTAGAACGGTTGGACGAGCTGGTTCAGGTCGTCGGCGGCGACCCCGGGCCCGCTGTCCGACACCTCCAGGCGGCAGCCCTCGGCGCCGAAACGCTCGACCGACACCGACACCTCCGCCCCGGGCGCGTACTTGGCGGCGTTGGTCAGCAGGTTCACCAGGATGCGGTCGAGCTGGACGGGGTCGGCGCACACCTGCAGGTGCTCCGGCGCGTCGAGCGAGACCAGCGCACGATGGTCGGACGAGGCGATGGCGCGCCGGACCACGTCGACGGCGTCGACGTACTCCGGCTCCGCGTACAGGGTGCCACGCGCCAGACGGTCCACGTCGAGCAGGTCGTCGAGCAGGCGCTGCATCCGCTCCGCGTGGTCGGCGAGCGCGTCCTCGATCTGGTCCCGCCGGCCCGTCGGCAGTCGACCGCGCAGGCGCTGCAGGGTGTTGGCCATCCCCTGGACCACCGCGAGTGGGGTGCGCAGCTCGTGCGAGACCGCGCTGAGGAAGGCGTTCTTGAGCTCGTCGAGGCCCCGCAGGCGTTCGGCGGCCTCCTGCTCCAACGCCGCGGCCCGGCGCAGCTCGGCTTCGGTCGCACGCTGTGCCGTGATGTCCTTGACGGTGCCGAACATGCGCACGGTGCGGCCCTCGTCGACGACCGACTCGCCCCGCTCCCACACCACGACCTCGCGACCGTCCGGGCGCCGCAGCCGGTACTCGGTGCTGAACGAGGTGCCGTGCGCGAGCGCGTCGCCGACGTCACGTTCGAGCGCCTCGCGGTCCTCGGGCACCGCCATCTCCAGCAGCTGCGCGAAGCTGAACGGCTCGGACGGGTCGGTGCCGAAGATCTGGTGGAGCCCGTCGGAGAGATAGGCGCTGTCGTGCGCGACCTCCCACTCCCACACCCCGATGCCGGCCGCCTGTTCGGCCGCGGACAGCAGCCGGGCGTCGTGGGCGACACGGACGAAGGTCTCGACCCGGCCGGTGATGTCACGCCCGCTGCAGAACACCAGTCCGGTTTCCGCGTCGAGTGCGGCCGACCAGCTGATGAACCGGTGCCCGCCGTCGCGGGTCGGCCACCGGTTCTCGAAGTCACCGACGGTGCGGCCGGCCAACACGTCCGACTCCCACAGGCTCCAGGTGCGACGGCGGTCGCTCTCGCTCAGGAAGTCGCCGAAGGGGCGACCCACGAGGTCCTCGGCCGACCAGCCCAGCAGCCGGTGCCAGGCCGGGTTGACCGCGCGGAAGGAGCCGTCCCGGTCGATGGCGCAGAGAAGGTCCGGCGAGACCCGCGCGAGCGCGCTCAGCCACTGCTCACCGACCTCCGAGAGGTCACGTGCCTCGCCGTGCATGGCCCGTCCCCGTCCACCGCACGGGCTGGGACCCGCGCACCGCCACCGACCGGCACGGTAGCGCGGTCAGAGGCTCCTGGCGTGGGCGACACGCGTCCGGAGATGCCTCCGAGCTCGGGCAGCAGGATCAACGTCGCGCTACCGATCAGCAGCCCGACCAGCGCACACAAGGCGGTGTTCCTCGAGTTTTGCGGTTGTCCGCGTCGTGTCGGCCCGGCAAGCTGAGCGCTCACCGGGCCGACCCGACACGTGACCGACCTGGGCCGTCAGGCGGTCAGCGGACGCGAGGTCCCGGCGTGTGCGCCGGAGGGCCGGGCTGGTGTGGCGGGGGACCCGGCACGTGCGCCGGTGGACCCGGCTGCGCGGTTCCGACCGGCGGGAACAGGGTGATGGAGGTCGGGTTCGGGTTGGCGGCCAGGCGGGCACCGGTGGTCTCGGGCGCCTGGTCGGTCAGCTCGAGCAGACCGTGCATCTCGATGCTGCCGTCCGCGGCGATCTCCGGACGCACCACCTCGGTGTCGAGGCTGGCGAACCAGTCGTCGGCCACGCGGACGCCCTCGGAGTTGCGGCTGGCGTCCCGGCTTCCCGACCCGGCGTAGGTGAGGAAGTTCGACGGATCGGTGGTGATGTCGTCGTCCTGGCCGCGCAGGTTGACCTGGTCGGCCTGGCTGGCGACGTACGAGAGCACGCCGGTGGCCCGGTAGTCGGTCTGGGCGGCGCTGGTGGTCAGCTGCAGGTTCATCCCGCTGGCCGCCGGCAGCACCAGCCCGTTCCGGTAGGCGGTCACGTCGACGACGCGCACGTCCGGGCCGGAGTTGGAGGTGATGCCCTTGGCGAGGTTGTCGAACGCGACCGAGTTCCGCAGCACGTGCTGGCCCGGCATGTTCTCGCCGCCGAGCTTGAACCCGTTGCCCTCGCCGAGGAGCGACTCGTCGTCCTCGAGCCAGCCGTTGCGGTACGCCACCGAGTGCTCCACGACCACGTTGCCGATCACGCCCGTGGTCGACTTGGCGTACAGGTCCCAGCCGTCGTCGATGTTGTGGTGCGCGATGCAGTAGCGGAACACGTTGCCGTCGCCCACGGTGAGCTTGGCGGCGAAGCCGTCGGCGTCGTTCGCCAGCGGGTCGGCGTTGTTGTGCGCCACGCTGGACAGCACGAGGTTGTGCGACGGCCACAGTTCGTAGGGCTCGTTCTCGTTGCCCGAGATCTGCACGCCCGTGTCACCGTTGTGGTGCGACTCGATCCGCTCGACCACGTTGTGGTGGCCCGAGACGAGCAGCGGCTTCTGGTAGCCGCGGGACCCCGTGATCTCGAGGTCGTACAGGTGCCAGTGGTCACCGCGCAGCCGGATGCCGCCGGAGGAGGAGTCGGACAGGTCGAGGGTCGCGCGCCCGTCGGGTTCGGACATCAGCGTGATCGGCGCGTCAACGGTGCCGTCGTTGCCGCGGTCGATCGTGATCGCCCGGGTCGGCCGGTAGGTACCTGACCTCAGCACGACCTGCTGGCCGGGCTGGGCGAAACCGATGGCCGTGTGCAGGTCCAGCGGACGTCGCGGGGTCCCGTCGCCGTCGGCATTCCCGTCCGGAGCGACATGGATCGCCTGACCGGGCTGGCCGAACCGGGCCACCGTGATGGTGAGGTCGGTCGTGTGGACGTCGTAGGAGGACAGGTCCTCGTACGCGCCGAGTTGGGGCTGCTCCTCGCGCGGCGCCGGCGCGAGTTCGGCGACGAACTCGTTCGCGCCGTCCTCCAACGCTGCGGTCAGGGAAACCCGCTCGCCGGGGGTCACCGGGGCGGTGCCGACGACCTCGCCGGCACCGTCCCGAAGCGTGACCTCGCCGCGGACGTTGGACACGAACGGGATGTCGAGCGTGTCGTGCGGCGTGGTGCGGGTGACGTCGGAGGTCAGGGTCGGCTCGATGTAGGTCGTCGGCCGCTCCAGGGGGGCGTCGTCGTCGTCCGGGTGGATCGTGGTGAACTCGATGTCGCGCACCTCGACCACGATCTTGCGGGCGACGAACACGCCGACGTAGTAGTCGTCTCCGTCCTGCTGCAGCAGCAGGTCGGGGTCGTAGTCGATGAGTTCCTCGGTCACGCCGTCGTGGCTCCAGAGCGCGTGGAAGCCGGTGTTGGACTTGCGCAACGTGTACTCGTACACATCGCCGTCGCGGAACTTCGGCGGGTTGGCGTTGGATCCCTCGACCATGTCCTCCCGGTAGTTCCAGTCGAAGGGCACCGAGCGCGTCATGTCGCGGTCGGGTGTGGAGACGTCGGGGCGGTCGGTGTAGCCGGTGACGATCTTCAGGCCCGGGATCCCGTAGCGGTAGGAGACCGAACCGTCGGTCGTCCGTGCATGCTTGGCCGTCATCGCCCCGGCGTTGTTGAAGTAACGGGCCGAGCGGTCGCCGGGGACGAAGGTGTCGACCGCGATCACGCCGAAGCCGGACTGGTTGTCCTTGTTGCTGGCATCGATCACCTCGAAGGTGGCCGAGAGCGTGAAGTTCTCCGTCTCGGGATCGATCCGCGTGTAGTGGTAGAGGAAGCCGTCCTCGGAGTCGGCGATCTTGCCGTTGTTCTCCCGCGTGTCGAACAGCAGGGCGCCGTCGTCGAGTTCGGTCACCGAGCCGTGGCTGCTGATGCCGGCGTGGGCGGTCAGCCATCGCTCGACGGTGTCGGCGACCGTGACCTCGTGAGGCGCCGAGGTGGTCGTGTCGTCACCGCGGTGGGCGGTCACCTGGAACTCGTACGTGGTGCCGGGGCTGAGGTCGGCGACGTCGGCCTCGGCGTCGGTGACGCTCGGGCCGGCGGTCCAGTCGGTCGTGCCGGCCTCGCGGTGGTCGACCCGGTAGCCCTCGGCCTCGGGGACCGAGGTCCACGCCAGGCTGACGGTGGCGCGCCCGTCGCTGATGGCGGTGGTGAGTGCGGTGTGGATCTCGGCGGTGGCCAGCGGCAGCGTGAACGACGGTGCGGCGACGCGCTCGGAGGACTTCTCCGTCTCCTCGTCGGTACGCGACAACGTGACCTGGACCTCGTAGTTCCCGGAGGCGGCCGGGGTCAGGGCGATGCTGCCGGCGTCACCAGGCGTGCCGGAGATGTTGGTGTCGACCACCTGTCCATCGGTGTCGAACAGGGTCGCGGTCGCGAGGTCGGCACCGGTGAAACCGACGACGCCGTCGTAGGCGACGACGATGTCGCCGGCGGACGTGGTCACGTCGGTGATGGTCGGGTCGGCCACGTCGTTCCAGGCGGGGCGTTGCGGTGGGGGACCGCCCTCGAGTTCGAGGTAGTAGATGTTCACGCCGGAGGATGGCGAGGCGACGTAGTAGTCACCCGCCTCCGGGACGATCAGCATCGCCTCGGGGATGTCGTTGGGGGCGCCGTAGGCGGGGACGCGGGCGAGCTCGGTGCCGTCGGTGCGGAACAGCGCCAGGGCGCGGTCGGCGCTCGAACTGCTGCTGAGGGCGTACACCCGGACCGTCGCCTCGCCGTCGGTGCTGAACCGCACCGAACGGGCCGTCGCGCTCCCGCCGCCGTTGAGCTTCAACCGCTGGGTGAAGGACATGCCGCCACCGGTCTTGTTGTTTCCGTCGACCTCGACGGGGCTGCTCTCGGTGGCCGTGACGGTGAATCGACCGACCTGGACGTTGCTGGTGAGGACGCCGGGCTCCATCGTCGACGCGTTCAGTACGTCTGCGTGCGTGTCGGCCATCGCGACGGCACTGAGGCCGGTCAGCGTCATCGCCGCGGTGACGAGCACCGCCAGCGACGCTCTGAGGCGTCTCCCGGGCATGGTGGTGTGCATGAGGGCTCCCTGTCTCCCAGGCCCGGCGGCCAGCCACGCGTCGAACGTTGGCTGTCTTCGGGGGACCGCTTCGGGCCGCTGCGGACGTGGCGGACTCCCGCATCGAGGCCCCCAACCGTCGCTGCGGAAAGCGCTTTCCCATCCGGCGGTTCGACCGTAGCCCTGCGTCCCGAGGCCGTCAAGAGGTCGAGTCCGGTCCCGCGCGGTCCCGTGCGGCGGCACACGGCCGGAGCAATTCCCACCGCCTCGTGAAGAGGAGATCGCCGCGGCGAGACCCGCCGTGACCGGGGGCGGGACGGCGATGCACCGCTACCAGCTGACCACCGGTGCCTGCCGGATCCAGGTGCCCTGCTCGAGCTCATCGAGGAGGAACCGCGCGAGATCGCGGCGTCCGAGGGTGGTGCCCGAGCCGTCACCGACACGGCCGCCCGTGCGCACACGTCCGCGCCCACCCGCGTCCACCAGCCGAGGGACGCGCACCACGGTCCAGTCGAGGTCCGATGCGGTGATTGCCGCAACCGCGGCCTGGCCGTCGTCGAGGATGTCGCGCTGGACCAGCGACATCAGGCCGCGGATGGCGCGGTCCGCGACGCCCGGGACGTCGCCATCGAGGCGGACCCCGGCCCCGGTGAGAAACACCAGGCGTCGCACCCCGTGGCGGTGCATCGCCGGGAGCACGTGGGAGACGACCTCGGCGCGCAGCCGCTTTGGGCCGCCGCGCACCGGGCCGCTGGCGTCGAGGACCGCGTCCGCACCGGCGATGGCGGCATCCACGGCCGACGCGTCGGTCGCATCGCCGACGACGAGGCGCAGGCGATCGTCGGACGGGAGCAGCCGGGCGGCCTTGCCCTCGTCGCGCACGAGACAGGTGAGGCGGTGGCCGCGGGCCAGCGCGTCGGGGACGAGCGGTACACCGGTCCGACCGGTCGCTCCGAGCAACGTCAGGTTCATGGCGGGCTCCCTGGCCTGTCCGCCCAGTCGCCTGGTGCGGCGGGCCGCCGGGCGAAGATCGTCAACGGCGTTGACCGTAGGTCCGGGTCGGTGAAATGTCAACAACGTTGACGTATCGTTGACGTCACCGAGCTGCAAAGGGGCGGGACGTGCCGACACCATCGAGCAACGAACTCCCGCCCGGCCGGCTCGCGGCGGCGTTGCTCGAGGCGAGCCAGTGGTTCGACGAGGCGCTGCTGGCCCGCCTGGAGCAGGAAGGGGGCCCGGTGCTGTCACCGAACCGGTCGCGCGCGTTCCTCGCGATGTCCTCCGGGCCGCTGCGCGTCATCGAGCTCGCCCGCCAGCTCGACATCTCCCGACAGGCCGCGCACAAGCTCCTGGACGGCCTCGAACGGGACGCGCTCGTGGAGCGGTGGACCGACGAGCGCGACCGACGGGCGCAGTTGGTCACGCTGACCGACCGGGGCCGCGACGTCGCGCGCCGGGCCGCCCGGATCCTGGGTGAGCTCGAAGCGGAGTTGCGCGGCCGGATCGGGCCTGGCCACGTCGACGCGTTGCGCCGGGCCCTGGCCGTGGACTGGGGGCGGAGCCCGCGGTGATCACCGCACGCATCCGTGCTTTTCGCCGTTCTCGGGCGCAACGCGGCGTACGATCGGTCGTCGCGGTGACCGAGCATCGGCTCGTCGGAGGGTGGCCGTGGAAGATGTCCTTGCCTGGTACGTGGCCGGCCCGGTGTTCGGGCTGCTCGTCGTCGCCCTGTACGCGGTCTCCAACCAGCGTCTCGGTGTGTCGGGGTCGTACCTGCACCTCGGCTTCGCGCTTCGCGGCCAGCCGGCAGAAGCGTGGCGACTGTGGTTCCTGGCCGGGCTGCTGGCCGGTGCCGCGGCGGCTGCCGCGTCCCGGGGGCAGCTCGCGCCCAGCGCCTACTACGGGCGGCTGAGCGAGGTCGTCCCGGCGATGCTGCTGCCCCCGGTGCTGGTCGCCGGCGGGCTGCTGATCGGCTACGGCGCCCGTTGGGCCGGCGGCTGCACCTCCGGCAACGGGCTGGCGGGCTGCTCGACCCGCTCGACCGGGAGCCTGACGGCCACCGTGACCTTCTTCTCCACCGCCGTGGCCGTGACCTGGCTCGTGCACTGGGTGACGGGTGGTGCGTTGTGAAGGTTGCCGGGGCGCTGATCGGGTTGGTCTTCGGAGCCGCCCTGTGGCTCAGCGGCATGGCCGACTACGACGTCATCCACCGCGGCCTGCTGTTCCAGGAGGCGCACCTGTACCTGATGATGGTCGCGTCGATCGGGACCGCCGCCCCGCTGTTGTGGCTGCTCGAGCGTCGTGGTTGGCGCACGGCCCTCGGCGGCGCGCTGCGGATCGGTCGCGAGCCGCCCAAGGCCAAACACGTCGAGGGGGGCCTGACGTTCGGCATCGGCTGGGCGATCGCGGGCACCTGTCCGGGCGCGGTGGCCGCGATGGTCGCCGGCGGTCGTCTGCACGGCCTCTGGGTCATGCTCGGGATCGGGGCGGGCGTGATGATCCGGGACCGGCGTGAGAAGCGGTCCGCTTCTGCCGCTCCTGTCGACCAGGTGCTCACCGGGTAGGAGAGGCGCTGCCTCGACATCCTGGACTTCTGCGCGGCGATCCCTTGACAGGCGGCACGGTCCGGCGGAACGTGAATGCAGGTTGAGCCTGGAGGAGGGGGCCATGTTCGTCCAGTTCATCGAGGGGCCGATCGACGACCCGAAGGCACTCCGCGACCGGCTGGATCGCTGGCGCGACGACCTCGCCGCCGGGAGCGGCTGGGCCGGTACCACGGCCGGGGTGACCGACGAGGGCACCGCCTTCGTCGCCGCCCGGTTCGAGTCCGCGGAGGCCGCGCGGGCCAACTCCGACCGCGCCGAGCAATCCGAGTGGTGGGCCGAGACCGAGCGCCTCTTCGGCGGACAGGTCTCGTTCGAGGACCACGAGGACGTGTCCACCTTCCGCTCGGGCGGCTCCGACGACGCGGGGTTCGTCCAGGTCATCCGTGGCAAGGTCAACGACGTCGACACCGCGCGCGAGCTCATGGTGGAGATGCCGGACGACATCCGTCCCGACGTGATCGGCGGACTCGTCGGGCTCGCTCCCGACGGCACCTACACCACCGTGGTGTACTTCACCTCGGAGGCCGCGGCACGCGAAGGCGAGACCGACGAGGGCGACGAGTTCTCCGAGCAGATGAACGCACTCCACGACCAGCCGCCACGGTTCCTCGACCTCCCCGACCCGTGGATGTGGTCGCCCTGAGACCGTGGCGGCACGCGCGAGGTGGGGTGACCGCGACGGATGGGCGACTCCCCGTGAAACGCCGAGAACCGGCCACGACGGGCCGGTTCTCGTGTGGTGCGCCGCCAGGGACTCGAACCCCGAACCTGCCGGTTAAGAGCCGGATGCTCTACCAATTGAGCTAGCGGCGCGTGCGCGGGGCGGAACGGTACAGCATCCGCGAACCCGCGACGCAGGGTGGATGAGGGGACTTGAACCCCCGGCCTCTTGGATCACAACCAAGCGCTCTAACCAAGCTGAGCTACACCCACCAAGGCGTACCGGTCGCCCGGCACGATCGCGGAGAGTACGGCACCGCCACGGGGGCGGTCAAAGCGCACGCTGCCCGGTCGTCGTGGCGCCCCGCCCACCGGTGGCAACGTCCTCCACCAACGCGTAGAGGGCCGCGAGCTCAAACGGTTTACCCAGGACCGGGCGCCCGTCGAGCTGACCGCCAGGTGCCGCGTCACCGGTGAGATACACCACCTGGCCCGCTGCCTCGGGCCAGCGCCGCGCGAGCCGTGCGGCGATGTCGGTGCCGAGCTCGTCACCGACGTGGAGGTCCAGCAGCACGACGTCGGCGGCTCCGGCCTCCAGCGCCGCTTCGGCGGCCGCGCCGTCCGCGACCGCCGTCACGGTCCAGCCCGCTCGCCCGAGGACGCTGATCAGGAGCTGTCGTGCCGACGCGTCGTCGTCGACCACCACGGCGCGCCACGAACGGGACACCGCGTCCGTCGCCGGGTCACCTTGGACTGCGGCAGCGTCGGTGGCGCCATCCGCCGCCGCGCGCAGGCGCACCGTCACGACGTTGCCCGCGTCCAACCCCGGGGTCAAGGTGAGCCCGGCGCCATGACCCGACAGGTGCACGCGCGCTGCCGCGACGTCCACTCCGACCCCGCGCCCGAGCGGCAGTTCCCCCAGGAACGGCAGGAACGGGCGCTGGCTGATCCGGTCGGGGACGGGGTCACCGTCGTCGGTGATCGTGATCACCACCTCGTCGGTCCGGCGGTGCACCTCCACCACGACGGGCCGGCCGCGCCCAGGGGTTCCGTGGGCATCCTCGATGAGGGCGAAGATCGCGCGTGGCAGCAACTCGGGATCGGCGTGGACCCTGGCGTCGCCCATGGCGGCGGTCACCTCCACCTCGAGATCCTGCGCACGGCACCAGGCACGAATCCGTTCGACGACCGCCGTGAGTTCCGTCGGCTGCACCGACGCTTCGGACGGCGCGTAGCGGCCCGAGGCGTCCGCGGCGAGCCGGCTGGCGCGCATGACCTCCCGCTCGACGATGTCGAGCAGCTCGTGACGCTGTTCGTCGTCGTCCACCGACCGCAGCGCGGCCGCTGCCATCGCGACCGTCGCGAGCGGGTTGTTGAGGTCGTGCACGACGCCGCGCAGCACCGCGTGGACCATCGCGTGGCGGAACCGCACCTCGGCGTCCGTGGTCGGTCGGTCCCCAGGCGTCGACGTGCTCACGCGCCCCGCTCCCTCGTCGTCCCCGGGGGCAAGGCTACTGGGCGCGGGGCTTCACGAGCGGGTCAGAGGTCGGCCTCGTCCGGATCCACCCCGGGCGCCGTCTCGTCGGCACGGAAGTTGTCCCGGCCCGTGACGTCGTCCTCGCTGGCTCCCGCACGACGCTCGCGCAGTTCTGCCTGCTCGTCGGGGTGGTCGGCCTGGCCCTGGTGGGTGTCGTCGTCGATGGGTTGGTCGGACATTCCCCGCTCCCGGTTCGTGTGCCGTCACGCTACGAGCCAGCCCGTCGGCCCGGACGCACCGCCCCTGTCGTCGAGCCACCGGCCGAGAGCTCCTCTCGCAGCCGGTCCAACGTCGCCCAGGCGTCGTCGTCGCCGACCTCGTCGGCCGTGCCCTGCAACGCCTCCACCGTCGCTTGCACCTGGCGGCACATCGAGGCGTCGGGGACGGCGGTGTGCAGCCGCTCGAAGACCGCCGTGAGGTGGTCGGCGGGGCTCCACGCCGCGCCGGAGACGACCGCCCGATCGTCCTCGCCCCGGCGGCATCCCGTGGCCGTGCCGCGGCGGATCAGAACGTGCAACACGCCGCGCAGGTGCACCAGGGCCTCGTAGGCCGTCGAGGTGTCCGACGAGTGGGGCGCCATCGCGTGCTCGGCGATGTCCACCAACTGCTGGACCGCGTAGGCGAGGTCCAGGCGGGTCGAGCGGGTGCGCGTGACCGTGAACGCCGCACGGAGCCGCGCCTGCGTGTCCTCGTCGACGTCGACCGACAGGGTGGCGACGCGCTCGCCCTCGGCCACGAAGTCGCCGACGTCGAGCCCGAGTTCCAGGGTGGCGCCCGCGGGGAGGGCGTCGAGCAGGCCGTCGAAGTCGATCCCCTGGATCCAACCCAGCGTGCGGCTGCGGATGACGGTGCCCGTGGGGCGCCCGGCCGGGACCGGGAGCGCGTCGTTCGGCCACGGCTCCTCCGCGAGGAGGTCCAGGACCTGATCGGCGAGCGTCCTGACCACGCTCGGCATCGACAGCGACGACACGGCGTTGCGCATCGCCAGCAGCACGCCGATCAGCGCTGCGATGACGGCCGCGAACCCCACCGACGCGCTCAGCAGCGGGATCGCCTCGGCGTCGGCCGGCAGCAGGACCATGACGCTGGCCAGATAGCTGAACATGCTCACCATGACGCCGAGGACGCGCCGCTGGAACCGGTCGTCGAGGTAGGCGACGAGGATGCGCGACGAGACCTGCCCGGACGCGAGCCCGACCACCACGGTGCGCATCCACAGGGCGAACACCGCGATGGTGAGAACGCCACCGAGGCACGCGCCCAGCAACGCCTGGGCCATCGACGAATCGACCGGGATCCCGATGCGGAGCAGCCGGTCGAGCTGCCACACCGCGAGGGCGACCGCGATGCCGGCCGCGACCCCGATCGCGCCACGGAGGGCGAGGCCGGCCGCGAACGTGCGCAGGCGGGTTTCGTCGTGCATGGAACGCGGCACGAAACTTTCCTGACGATCGCCGGCACGAACCCCACCAGCCTGGTCGCACGCCGCCCGGCTGGCGCGGCCGCGGTGCCATCGCACGGACAGGTGACGGCCGCACGCCGTGAGCGCGCCCGGCAGGATTCGAACCTGCGACCGTCGGATTAGAAGTCCGGTGCTCTATCCAGCTGAGCTACGGGCGCGTGCCGCGGGATGGTAACGGCGGCACCCCCCGTGCCGGCTCCAAGCGCCCGCGGCCGGGCATCAGGCTCAGTCGTCGAGACCGGCCATGTACTCGGCCCAGATGCTGGCCGGCAGCGACCCGCCGGTCACGCTCTCGAAATAGCGGCCACCGATCGTGACGTCGCGCAGGGGAGCAGGACGTTCGTGGCCGATCCACGAGGCCGTGGAGTACGCCCCGGCGAAGCCGACGAACCAGGCGTCGGCGAAGTCCTGGGTCGTGCCCGTCTTCCCGAAGGCGTCCGGCACCGCCTGCCCGACGACGGGCGCGGTGCCGTCGCTGGCCACCGGCTGGTACAGCAGGCTGCGCATCAGTCCCGCGGTCTCCTCCGAGACGACCTGCTCGCAGACGGGCTCGTGCTCGTAGATGACCTCGCCCCAGCGGTCCTCGACCCGCTCGATCAGGTACGGCTCACAGCGCACGCCCGCGTTGGCCCACGTGCCGTACGCCACCGCCATCTCGAGGGGGAAGATCTCGGGGGTACCCAGCGCGATCGAGCACATCCGCTCCCCGAAGTCCTCGATGTTCGAGGACTCGGTGATGCCGTGCGCCTGCGCGAGGGCAACGATGCGCTCGATACCGACGTCACGGGCGAGCTTGACGAAGTACACGTTGTTGGAGGCGCGCATCGCCTCGGGCAGTTCGATCTCGCCACCGTCTTCGCCGCCGTAGTTCTGCGGCTCGTAGTCGTCCTCGTCGGAGAACCCGCATCCCTCGATCGGTTCACCCGACGGCGTGTCGTACTCGTGGTCGAGCGTCACGCCGTCCTCGATGGCCGCCGCGGCGACGAAGGGCTTGAACGCCGAGCCTGCCTGACGCCCCGAGCCGCCCGCGTTGGGCAGTGCCGGGTTGACCTGCGTGGCCAGGCACGGCTCGTCCTCGTCGAGGTCGGGCGGGCAGGCCCCGAACTGTCGCGGTCCCAGAGCGACGGCACGCAAGGCACCGGTGGCGTGCTCGACCGTGATCAGCGCGCCCATCGGGTCGTGTTCTGGATCGTCGAGGTGGTTGGCCAGCGTCTCGTTAGCACGGGCGTGGACGGCCGGATCGAGGGTGGTGAAGATGCGCAGTCCGCCCTCGAAGACGGCGTCGATCCGCTCGGCCCGGGTTTCGCCGACAGCTTCGCGCAGCCCGGGCTGCATCGCCATGTTCTCGTCGTAGATCAGCCGCTTGACGTAGTCGATCCAGAACGGTTCGGCGGCGACCTCCTCGCGCAGGTCGAGTTCGAGCGGCTCGTTCCTGGCGGCGTCGAGGTCCTCGGCGTCGATGGCCCCCTCGGCCAGCATCCGGCTCAGGACCACGTCGCGGCGACGTTCGGCGGCCTCGGGATCGCTCACCGGGTTGGTGGTCGAGGGCGCCTGGATCGTGCCGGCCAGCGTGGCGGCCTCCGCGAGGGTCAGCTCCTCGATCGGCTTGCTGAAGTAGTGCTCGGCCGCGGTCCCGAACCCGTACACCCCGTCGCCGAGGTAGACGGCGTTGAGGTAGCGCTCGAGGATCTCGTCCTTGCTCAGGCGCTGCTCGAGTTCCACCGCCCACACGACCTCGTGCATCTTGCGGTCGAGGGTCTGCTCGGGGTCCAGCAACGTCATCTTGACGTACTGCTGGGTGATGGTGGAGGCGCCCTCCTCGATGCCGCCGGCCGTCGCGTTGCGCGCCGCGGCACGCAGGACCGACTGGTGGTTGACGCCGTTGTGCTCGTAGAACTCGTCGTCCTCGATGGCCAGCACGGCGTCGACGAGCACCTGGGGAACCTGGTCGAGCGTGACCGGTTCGCGCCGCTCGACGCCCGACAACTCCGCGATCCGTTCCCCACTGGACTCGTGGACCGTGGAGATCTCCGCCGCGATCGGCAGGTTCTCCGGCAGCGGAGGTCGGTCGATCACCTGCGTCCGCGTCGCGTCGACCGTGTCGGCGGCCGCGACCACGAACGGCACGATCGGCGCCAGGACCAGCAGGCCCAGGGCCACGACGATCACCAGCACCCCGGTGAGGCTGCGCAGCCCGCGACTGATCGAGTTGAACGACATGGCCACAGCATGGCGTGTCCAGGATCGACACCCCGCCGACGTCCCCGACCGGATGGTCGGGAAGATCAGTCGATCCCGGCCTCGCGCTGGCGTTCGCGGACCCACGCGACGATGTCGTCGACCTGCGCGGTGTCGAGTCCGCCGATCGGGGGCATGTCCCCGAAGTCCCAGTGGTGGGCCGCCACGCCCTGCTCGACCGCCCGGTGGAACGACGCGTCGGAATGATGGCCGGGTTCGTACACCTCGTGGACGAGCGGGGGCCCGTTGTTGGTGCCCTGCCCCTGCGGCCCGTGGCAGAGGGCGCAGTTGGCCTGGAAGAGCTCCTCGCCGCGTTCGACGTCCGCGGCCGTCTCGCCATCGAGGGTGGCCGCGCCGCCACACGCCACGAGCGAGGCGGCGATCACCGTCAACAGGGTCGTCCGACGTCGGTGCACGACAACCTTTCAAAAACGATGGCGACGGCCGGCACGGTAGGCGAAGCCGCGGCCGCCGCGCCGCGCTGCACGGACCGACGGTCGGACAGCCCACGCCGGAGGACAACGCGTAGAGTCCCGCCGCCGACGAGACGGACAAGGAACCTCCGTGGCTGCACGCCGCGCCGGGCACGACGACGGCCGCCCCGACTTCCTGGAACGCGTCGTCGACCGGATCCCGTTCCTGGAGAAGGAACTGTTCCTGCTGCGGCGTCTGGTGCGGCCGGGCGACGTCTGCATCGACGTCGGCGCTGCGGGCGGTGCCCACCTCCTCGTCATGGCCAGGGCCGCGGGACCCACCGGTCGGGTGCTCGGCTTCGAGCCGCGCCCCGGATCGCTCGCCGTCCTGCGCCGGCTGGTCCGCCTGGCACGTCTCGCCGACCGCGTGGAGTTGCACCAGGTCGCGCTCGCCGACGAGGCGGGCACCCTGCCCCTGCGGATCCCGGTGGTACCGACGCGGGCGCACTTCCACGGCTCGGCGGCCGACCGCAGGTCCACCGCCGCGTTCTCACGCCTGCCCCACCGCGAGATCGAGGTTCCGACGGCTCGCCTCGACGACGTCGTCGAAACGGCCGGCCTCGCCCGGGTCGACCTGATCAAGTGCGACGTCGAGGGAGCGGAACTGCGCGTGCTGGCCGGCGCCGGACACGTCCTCGACACGCACCGCCCCCTGGTGATCCTCGAGGCCGACGACCTGCACCAGGCGCGCGAGGACGCCACGGGCGCCGACGTGCTGGCCGCCGTCGTCACCCACGGCTACCGGGTCTACCGCTACCGGCGGGGCCGGCTCGAAGCGGTGTCCGGGCCGGTCGAGGGCGAGGACGACTACCTGTTCGTGCCACAGGAGCGCGACGCCCCGCCGATTGCTTGACCACGGCCCGTCGCCGCCGATGGGGGCGCAGGAGGTCGCCGGCGTGGCGGCCGCAGCGCTGAGGCCGTGCCCGTGAGCGAGATCGACGAGATCGTCGGGGAGTTCCTCGTCGAGAGCTACGAGAACCTCGACCGCTACGACGAGGACCTGCTCGCCCTCGAGCGGGACCCGACGGACGCCGACGTGCTCGGCAGCATCTTCCGCACCATCCACACGATCAAGGGCACCTGCGGCTTCTTCGGCTTCAGCCGGCTCGAGTCCGTGTCCCACGTCGCCGAGAACCTGCTCGGCAAGCTGCGTGACGGTGAACTGGTCGTGACCGGCGAGATCGCCAGCGCACTGCTCACCACCGGTGACGCCCTGCGCGGCATGCTCGCCGACATCGAGGCGACCGGCGAGGAGGGCGCGAGCGAGCACGCCGACCTCGTCGCCGAGCTCGAACGGCTCCACGCCGGGGGCGCCGCGACGTTCGCGGCGGTCGGCGACGACACCGCGGTCGACGCGGCTGCGGACGGCGGCGACACCGAGGTCGCGGCTGCCGGCGTCGACGAGGACGCCGCCCCCGACGCCGCCGAGGAACCGCCGACGCCGCGCCTGGGGGACCTGCTCATCGAGCAGGGGCTCGCCACCGCCGAGGACGTCGCGCTCGCCCTCCACGCGCAGGAGCTGGGCGACAAGCGGCCCCTGGGCGAGATCCTGATGGAACAGGCGAAGGTTCCCGTCGAGGAGGTCGACCAGACCCTGGCGACGCAGGCGAGCGCCCGTGGGCTGGCAGAGAGCTCGATCCGGGTCGACGTCGGCCTGCTCGACGAGCTGATGAACCTGGTCGGGGAGCTGGTGCTCGCCCGCAACCAGATCGTGCAGCTGGTCACCGAGGAGCAGGACAGCTCCTTCGCCAACGCCTCCCAGCGGCTGAACCTGATCACGACCGAGCTGCAGGAAGGCGTCATGAAGACGCGCATGCAGCCCATCGGCAACGTCTGGAACAAGCTGCCCCGCGTCGTGCGTGACCTGGCGCTGTCCTGTGGCAAGCAGGTCGACCTGGTGATGGAGGGCCAGGACACCGAGCTCGACAAGACCATCATCGAGGCCATCAAGGACCCGCTCACCCACCTGGTCCGCAACGCCGTCGACCACGGCATCGAGTCGGTCGAACGTCGCGTCGCCGTCGGCAAGTCCAGGACCGGCCGGCTCGTCCTGCGCGCCTACCACGAGGGCGGCCAGGTCAACATCGAGATCGCCGACGACGGGGCCGGCATCGACGCCACCAAGCTGAAGGCGAAGGCGCTCGAGAAGGGGCTCATCACCGCCCAGCAGGCCGGATCGATGCGCGAGCGTGAGGCCCTGCAGCTGATCTTCGGCGCCGGGTTCTCCACCGCGGCGCAGGTCACCAACGTCTCGGGCCGCGGGGTCGGCATGGACGTCGTGCGTACCAACATCGAGCGCATCGGGGGCACGGTCGACGTGCACACCGAGCTCGGTGGGGGCACCACGTTCAAGGTCAAGATCCCCCTGACGCTGGCGATCATCCCCGCACTGGTCGTCACCTCGCAGGGTGACCGTTTCGCGATCCCGCAGCTGAACCTGCTCGAGCTGCTGCGGCTGGAGGGTGAGCAGGCGCGCAGCGGCATCGAGCTGTTGCACGGTGCACCGGTCTACCGCCTGCGCGGCCGGCTGCTGCCGATCGTGCGGCTCGACGACCAGCTCGGCCAACCCCGTCTCGTGACCGCCGAGCCGGCGGACGGCGACCGGGAGGTCATCAACATCGTCGTCCTGCAGGCCGACGGTCACCAGTTCGGGTTGGTCGTCGACGACATCACCGACACCCAGGAGATCGTGGTCAAGCCACTCGGTGGCCACCTCAAGGACGCCACCCTGTTCGCCGGTGCGACCATCATGGGCGACGGCCGGATCGCGCTGATCCTCGACGTCCTCGGCATCGCCCAGCGGGCCCGGGTGGTCTCCGAGGCACGTGAGCGTTCGGCGGCGATCACCGAACTCGACGACGTGGTCGCCACGGGCACGGCGACCCAGACGCTGCTGCTGGTCGGTGTCGGCGAGCGGCGCGCCGCCGTGGCGCTCTCCGAGGTGTCGCGCCTGGAGACCTTCGACGCCAGCACCCTGGAGTGGGCGGGCGGCCGCGAGGTCGTGCAGTACCGCGACGAGATCCTGCCGCTGGTCCGCCTCGGCGCGGCGATCGGGGTGCATGGGACCAACGCGTCCGAGGGCCCCCTCGAGGTCGTGGTGCACCAGGTCGCCGGACGCGCGGTCGGCATCGTCGTCGACGCGATCCTCGACATCGTCGAACAGCACCTCGACCTCGACGACGGCGACGGACGACCGGGCCTGCTCGGTTCGGCGGTGATCCAGGAACGCGTCACCGACGTGCTCGACGTCGCCGCCATCGTGGCGACGGTCGATCCCGGTCGGTTCGCGCACGACCCCAACCGCTTCGCGTCCGACGCGTACCTCGGAGCCTGACCGCCATGACCGACAACGAGTACTGCACCTTCCGGCTCGACGAGCTGACCTTCGGCATCGAGGTGCACCAGGTCCAGGAGGTCATCCGCCCGCAGGTCCTCACCCCCGTGCCACGCGCCAACGGCGTGGTCGAGGGACTGATCAACCTGCGCGGGCAGATCGTGACGGCGATCGACCTCCGCCGACGGCTGGAGCTCCAGGACCGCCCCGAGGGGCGCGAGGCCATGAACGTCGTCGTCCGTACCGCCGAGGGCGAGGTCAGCTTCCTCGTCGACGAGATCGGCGACGTGGTCCAGGTCGACGATGCGAGCTTCGAGACCCCGCCCGACACCGTCCAGGGCGTCGCGCGCGAGTTGATCACCGGCGCCTACAAGCTCGAGGACCGGCTGCTGCTCATCCTCGACGTGCCACGCACGGTGCAGCTGCCCGCGCCCGCCTGACGGACACGTCGTCGTCGAGAGGGTCCGTGCGCGGGCCCTCTCGGCATGTCGGGGTTGCGCTCCGCCGTGAATTTCCTGAGCCGAACGAGAAACCGCGAAACCTCGCGCAGGGGCGGTCGACAGATCCTGAAGGACAGTTGAACCGCTCCGTCCGGGGCGGCTGTTCCCCGAGGTGACCGTCATGTTGTCCAAGCTCTCGCTCAACCGCAAGCTGTTGTCGGCCTTCGCCATCGTGCTGGTCGCCTTCGGGGCCCTGTCCGCGTTCCTGATCGTCAGCACGGCCCGGGTCGACGCCGCCTACGAGCGCGTCCTCGCCGAGAACGCCGCGGCGGTGGCGCACGCCCGCACCATCGACGGCTCGGTCTGGTCCATGGCCAGCCTCGTACGCCAGCACACGGTGGCCACCAGCGAGACGGAGATGGCCGAGGTCGAGGCGGCGTTCGCGGAGAACGCCGAGATCGTGGTCACCGAGCTCGCGGCACTGCGCGCGGCGAGCGATCCCGCCGAGGAGCGGTGGCTGGCCGACGTGGACGACGGCTTCGCGGAGCTGTCCGACGTCTGGACCCAGGTGTTGGAGCTGTCGGCGGCCAACGACGACGTCGCCGCGCTCACGCGCATCGAGGACGCCGAACCGCTCCTCGAGCGCATCGTCGCGAGCCTCGACGCCGACATCGACTACAACGAGGAGAAGCTCGCGGCGGGCAGCGCGGCCGCCACGGCCACCTACACCAACTCGCGCAACGTCTCGATCGCGCTCGTCCTGGTGCTCGCGGTCGGCGTCTTCGTCTTCGCCTGGTGGCTGGCGCGCAGCGTCTCCCGCCAGGTCGGCGACGGCGCCACCCGGCTCAACGTCGCCTCCGACGACCTGGCGGCGGTGTCGGCGCAGGTGTCGGCGGCGAGTGAGGAGACGGCGACGCAGGCGAATGTGGTGGCGGCTGCTGGTGAGCAGGTGAGTCACAACGTGCAGACGGTGGCGACGGCGGTGGAGGAGATGTCGGCGAGTGTGCGTGAGATCGCGACGTCGTCGGCGGATGCGTCCAAGGTTGCGGCGGATGCGGTGCGGCATGCGGAGTTGTCGAATGC